>JBIODO010000040.1:0-16078 GCA_044445225.1 Burkholderiales bacterium | reverse complement strand
GCCGACCCCGAACAGGCACCACAGCAGCGCCACGCCGGCGCTGTGCTCGACCCGCCACACCACCGGTGCTGTGATCGGCACCCAGAACCGGAACATCAGCGCCAGCACGGCGCACGTGGCCACCACATAGGTGCTGCGCTCGACGGCCGGGGGGACCACGCGTGTCCACCAGCGCTTGAAGCCGCGTCGGGCCATCACGCTGTGCTGGACGCCGAACAATGCCAGCAGCAGCAGATCGATACCCAGGGCCTGGCCCCAGGGTGCGCCGGCGCCGATGTCGACCGACTTGGGCACCAGCAGGTTGCCGCTGAAGCCGATCAAGTACAGCTGGGCGGCGAGGCTCGCCACGTAGGCGGCCACACCGTAGAGAAACGAACACAGTGCGCGCACGACGAATTCCTTGTGCAAAGGCAGGATGGCGCGCCACGATAGAAAGGGGCCGTCCCTTTAGCGTCCCTGTCCAATGCCGCCGTGCCCGGCTATAAACGTCCCATGTTGTCGCGCGTGCCATCGCCCGTGGTGGAACTGCAGGTCTTCGGCGTGCCCGTCACCGTGGTGCGCGGGCGTGAATCCCGGCTGGCGTTGAAGCGCGCCGTGGCGCTGCTGGCCTATCTCGCCTTCAATCCCGGGCCGGTGCCGCGGGCACACCTGGCAGCGATGCTGTGGCCCGACGCCGCTGAAGCGCAGGGGCGCACGCGTCTGCGCAGGCTGGTCTACACCATCGAAGACGCGGTGGGTGGCAGGATCCTGTCGTCCGACAACGATGCCCTCGCGCTCATGGCGCAATCCGTCGAGACCGATGTGCTCCGGTTCACGCAATTCGCGCGCCGCGCAGTCGCCACGGCGGCGTTCGATGACCACACCGTGGTGCAAGCGCGCCAATGGCTGGTGCACGCGCGCCGCCCACTGCTGCAAGGCATCGCCTTCGGATCTGACATATTCGACGACTGGCTCAAGTCCGTCTCGATCGAGCACGAGCACCTGTTGGCGCGCCTGCTCGAGCGCTTGATCGACGCGCTGGGCCAGCGGCGCGAGTTTGCGCCGGCGCTGGATCTTGCTGAAGTGCTGATTGCGCTGGACGTGTACCGTGAACCGAGCTACGTGCTGCTGATGCAGCTGCACGCCCTGCAGGGGCATGCGGCCGGCGTCGAAGCCGCCTACACGCGCTGCGCCGACGTGTTGCGAGCGGAGTTCGGCATCAAGCCTGGCCCACACACCGAGCGCGCATACCTGCGAATGACGGAGGATCTCAAGCGGCTGTCGTCCAGCCGGGTGGAGCGGCCGAGCGTGCGTTTCGCCGAGGGTGGTTTTGGCACGGTCGCCTACACCACGCTCGGGGCCGGCGATCAAACCCTGGTGATCGCCCCGGGCTTCGTCTCTCACATCGAGATCGCGCTGGAACACCCGGCCTTGCGCGCCTGCATCGAGGCGTTGGCGGATCGTTTCCAGGTGATCCTGTTCGACCGGCGCGGTGTCGGCTTGTCCGAACGGCTGCGCGCCACCGGCACGCCGGCGGCCATGGCGGCCGACATCGCGGCGATCCTCGAGCATGCAGGCGTGCCGCGCACATGGCTCTTCGGATCGTCCGAGGGCGGACTCGGAGCGATGCGCCTGGCCGTCGATCATCCCGATCGCGTGCAGGGCTTGTGCCTGTTCGGGTCGCTCGCGCGAGGTTCGGCCGCGCCCGACTACCCCTGGGCCCTGCCCGCATCGGCCTACGACGTCTGGCTCAAGCGGCTCATTGCCGGATGGGGCGGGCCGGTGGACATCGAGACGTTTGCCCCGAGCGAGAAGGACGATCCCGCGCTGCGCGCCTGGTGGGCGCGCATCGTGCGGCACGCGGCGTCCCCCGGAGCGCTCGAAACGATTCTCGGCGGCCTGCGCGACGCCGACCTGCGCGCCGATCTGGCCCGCATCGGCGTGCCGACGCTGGTGATGCATCGGCGCGGCGATCGAGCGGTGCGCTTTCAAGCGGGCGAGCATCTTGCGCAGAAGATTCCCGGCGCAGTGTGGCACCCGCTCGAGGGCGTCGATCATTTCTGGTGGTGTGGCGACAGCGCACCCGTCATCCAGGCGATCCTGAAGTTCGCTGCCCGATGACGCTGTGCCAAAGCATGCAGTTCCTGCTGCACGGCCAGTGTGGTCGAGGCGGCTCCGGTGGCCGTCCCGAACACCGCGAGCACCGAGTCACCCACCATGTTGTGGCGGGCAGCCTAAGCCCAAGCCTCCTGCACCGCGCCGCGAACCGCCAGCACGGCGTCGGTGCATTTCGGGTCCGGAAGTGAAACCCAGCAAATCCACGTGTGCGCGCGCCAGCCGTTCCAGATCTTCAGTTCACGTTGGCGCTCGGCTTGCGTCGCCTGGTCCAGTGTCTGTGCGGCACGTGCGGGCCAGCTGCACAAGATCTCCATCGGCAGCATGTGCAAGATACGCCGGGGCCAACGGTCAGAGGATGCCCGGCAGGAAGCGTCGTGTGCGGGCGCGGTAGGCGGCATACGCGGGATGCGCCGCGAGCATCCACCGCTCTTCGAAGGTCGCCTTGGTCGCGAGCACGGCCACCAACGCAGCGAAGGCGAGCCAGCCCCACAGTGAAGTGCCCGCCAAGGCTCCGGCCAGTCCGTAGGCCATGACGGCGGTGTACATCGGGTGGCGGATCCAGCGGTAGGGACCCCGCTGCACCAGCTGCCCATCTTCGCGTGGCGCCGGTCGAATGTTGAAGTTGCCCGGCCGGTTGCAGGACAGTGCCCACAGCCCGAGCAGCACGCCGGCGGCTGCCAATGCCCACGCCACTACGGGCACACCGCCGCTGAGGAACGCCGGCGCCGCAATCACCGCCAGGAGAGCGATCAGTGCGAATTGCAGGGTGACCAGCAAGGTGCCCAGTCGATGGCGGGTGGAGTGAGCCGTCGTCATCCACTGCTCCCGGCGTCACCGGTGGCGGGCAACCAGGCCGATCAGCGCAGAGTGGCCACGATGACCGGTGCCTTCAGCCAACTCGGCCTCGTACTCGCGCAACTCGAGCAGGTCGAGGCTGGCGAAGGCTTCGCGCAGCAGCGCTTGTGTATACAGGTGCGACAGGAACGGCGGCCCGCCCGTCCGGTACTCGAGTTGCTTGGGCGTGTACCCTTGCAGCACCAAGGTTCCGCCCGGCTTCAAGCTGCGGATGATGTTGGCGAATAGCCGCTCGCGCATGGCCGGGTCGGCGAACTGCACGAAGATCGCGGCCACACCGTTGTAGGCAGCCTGCGGCCATGGATAGGCATCGCAGTCGGCAACGTCGAAGTTCACCGTGGCACCCTGCTCCGCAGCCAGTTCACGGGCCTTGGCTATGCCGACCTCGGCGATGTCGAAGGCATCTACGACCAGCCCTCGACGCGCGAGCCACACGCTGTTGCGGCCTTCACCATCGGCGACACACAGGACGCGGTCGCCTGGAGACCAGATCGAAGCGTGTTCGCGCAACCAGGCGTTAGGCTCGGTGCCGAACAGGAAGGCGGGTTCGGCAAAGCGGCGGTTCCAGGTGCCTGCCGGATCGGAGAAGGGTGGTGGGGGTGTTGTGCTCATGTCAATGATTTACGGTGCGCAGTAAGCATCATCAACTACCTGCAGAACAATTCTTCGCTCGATGCAGGACGCGAAGGCCGCAACGACTCTGCGACAATAGAACAATGAGCAAGTCGACACTTTCAACCAGGCTATCAGCAAACGGGCTGCGCTATTCGACAAAGATCCCGGGATCTCCCTTCACCGGCGCGGGAAATACGCGTTCGTGCTTTCTGTGCGGCACGCATCGGCAAAGCGCAGGACTCCGATCCAAGCGGGTATTGGGCCGCATAGAGATGATCTGTGCTCCGGCGTGTTCGACGCCAGACTGACGCTCATCGAACTGCTGCCAGTCAGCCGTCCGAGCGCAGCAGCATCCGGCCGGCACGCTGATGGCACGACGGGGCATCGCCGGTGAGGGCGAGCCGGCCATTCACGTACACGCGCTCGATCCCCTCGCAGCGCAGCAGCGGCTCGTCGTAGGTGGCCAGGTCGCGCACGCGCGCGGGGTCGAACACCACGACATCGGCAAACCAGCCCGCGCGCAGCTCGCCACGCTCGCACAGGCGGAAATTGCGCGCCGACAAGCCGGTCATCTTGTGCACGGCCTGCTCCATCGAGAAGAGCCGTTCTTCACGCGCGTAGCGGCCGAGCACGCGCGGAAACGCGCCCCACAGGCGCGGATGCGGATGCCTGTCGTGCGGCAGGCCGTCGGAGCCGATCATGCTGCGCGGGTGCGCGAGCACGCGCCGCACGTCGTCCTCGTGCATCTGGAAGTAGCAGGCCCCACCAGGCTTCAGGCGCACGCACGCCTCGCGTTGCGTCACACCCCACTCCTGCGCGATCGCGGCGAGCAGGCGGCCCGTCATCTCCGGGTGCGGTGCCGACCAGCTCACCAGCACGTCGATGACGCCGTCGACCAGATCCTCGCGCAGCACGGTGGAGCCGGCCACGTACGGGTACACATCCATCGCGATGGCCTGGCGCTCCGCCAGGCGGTCGATCAGCGGCAGCGTTTCCTGCGTGCGGCCCCAGTTGGCGGGCCCGGCACACTTGTGATGCGAGATGATCAGCGGCACGCCTGCCGCGAAGGCGGTGTCGCTCGCCTCGTGCATTGCATCGAGGATGCCGGCCATCTCCGAGCGCATGTGGGTGGTGTACACGCCGTGGTGGCGGGCGACCACGCGCGCGAGTGCCGTGACCTCGGCCGCCGGCGCCGGCATGGCTTCGGCGTAGAAGAGCCCCGACGACAGGCCGATCGCGCCTTCGGCCATGCAGCGCTCGAGCAGCGCGCACATCGCCTCGAGCTGCTGCGCGCTGGCCGGCCGCGACAGATCGCTCATGCAGGCAAAGCGCAGTGTGGTGTGGCCCACCAGCGGCGCCACGTTGAGCGCCGGCCGGGCCAGTTGCACCGCGCGCGCATACGCGGCCACCGAAGGGTACTTGAACGAGCGACCGAGCAGCGTGAGGGCCCCCAGCGGTTCGTCCACCACATAGGGCGCCACCGACAGGCCGCAGTTGCCCGTGACCACCGTGGTGATGCCTTGCGACAGCTTGGGCGTCATCTCGGGCGCATCGAGCACGATGGCATCGTCGTGGGTGTGCACGTCGACGAAGCCCGGTGCGATCGCCAGGCCCCTGCAGTCGACCGCTTCCACCGCGCTCATCGGCACGCCGGGGGGTAGCTGCGTGCGCAGGTTCGGCCCGACGGCCAGGATGCGCTCGCCGCGCAGCAGGACGTCGCCGCTTTCGGCGGCTGAGCCGGTGCCGTCGACGATGAGGCCGTGTTCCAGCAGCGTGGCGCGTGTCATCGCTTCTTTCCGTCGGGGTGGCTCGGGGTACGGTCCCAGTCGAGCCTGGGGTGATGTTGCATGTCAACGCCGCGCGTCTCGAGCGTGCGCTGGATGTTTGCCAGGCGTTTGACGGCCTTGTCGCCCAGCCGCTGTGCGAT
Source organism: Burkholderiales bacterium (assembly GCA_044445225.1). Lineage (GTDB taxonomy): Bacteria > Pseudomonadota > Gammaproteobacteria > Burkholderiales > Burkholderiaceae_C > JAEUPI01. The sequence goes on along the minus strand of JBIODO010000040.1, from coordinate 10,584 downwards.
CAGCACCGTGAGCACTTCGATCACCGTCAGGTGCGCGAGGTAGGCCTCGGGTCCGACCGGCATCACCGGGTCGGGCGCCACTTCGATGGCCAGCAGGATGTCGGCCATCTTGGCGAGCGGCGAGCCGCCTTGGGTGAGCGCGATGATGGTGGCGCCGCGCGCGCGCGCGACATCCACCGCCTCCAGCAGCGACGGCATCCCGCCCACGTGCGTGATCGCCATCACCACGCCGCCGCGGCGGATGGTGGCTGCCGAGATCAGCTGCACGTGCGGGTCGAGGTAGCTGTTCGACGACAGCCCCAACCGGAACAGGCGCGCCTGCAGGTCGGTCGCCATGAAGTTGGACGTCGCGCCCACGCCGTAGCAGTCCACGCGCGACGCTGTCGCCATCGCCTGCGCGGCGGACTGCACCGCTTCGGGCGACAGCTGCGCCTGCACGCCGCCCACCACTGCCGCCGCGCCGCGCGTGACCTTGTCGATCACCAGCCGCACGTCGTCGTCGATCTGCACGCGGCGATTCAGCGGCGAGCCGCCGACCGCCAGCTCTTGTGCCAGTGCGAGCTTGAACTCGCGCAGCCCCGCGAACCCCAGGTCGCGACAGGTGCGCATGATCGTTGGCACCGAGCTGCTGGCGCGCTTGGCCAGCGCGTCGAAGGTCTCGTCGAGCACGCGCTGCGGGTCTTGGAGGATGAGCTCGAGCACCGCGCGGCGCGCCGCCGGTGCGCGCCCGATGATCGCGGCCACCTTCTCGAGCACGCGCGGCGTCATGGATTCGTCAACCCGGCGATGTCGTCGCGCAGGCAGGCCTTGAGGCGTCCGTGGCCCAGCTCGCGCGGCTCGGGCCGCGTGTGCGCGCAGGCGTCGATGGCATGGACGCAGCGGGTGCGAAACACGCAGCCCGAGGGCGGGTCCACTGGACTCGGAATGTCACCCGCGAGCGGCACGTGCACCAGCGGGATCTGCGGGTCGGGCTTCGGCGAGGCCGCCAGCAGCGCCTGCGTATACGGGTGCAGCGGGCGTGCGAACAGTGCGGCCGTGGGTGCCACCTCCATCACGCGGCCCAGGTAGAGCACCACCACGCGATCGCACAGGTACTCCACCACGTCGAGGTCGTGCGAGATGAACAGCATCGTGAGCGAGAACTGCTCGCGCAGATCGCTGAGCAGGTTGATCACCTGCGACTGGATCGACACGTCCAGCGCCGACAGCGGCTCGTCGGCCACGATGAACTCCGGCTCCACCGCGAGTGCGCGCGCCACGCCGATGCGCTGGCGTTGCCCGCCCGAGAACTCGTGCGGGTAGCGCTGGGCGTGCTCGGGCGCGAGTCCCACGCGCCGCAGCAGCTCAGCCACGCGTTGCGCCCGGGTTTGCCGGTCCCTGGCCAGGCCATGCACCTGCAACGGCTCGGCCAGGATGGCGCCCACTCGCATCTTCGGGTTGAGGCTCGCATAGGGGTCCTGAAAGATCATCTGCAGCCTGCGGCGCAGCGCGCGCATGCGGCTGCCGCTGGCCAGGGCCAGGTCTTCGCCGCGGTACGTCACGCGGCCCGAGGTGGCGTCGATCAGCCGCAGCAACGCGCGCCCGATGGTGCTCTTGCCCGAGCCCGACTCGCCCACCAGGCCGAGCGTCTCGCCGCTTTCGATGGTGAACGACACGTCGTCGACCGCGCGCACCGGGCGCGACGCGGGCCCAAAGAACTTGCGCAGGTGCTGCACCTCGATCAGCGGCGTCGCTGCGCTCATCGGGAAACCTCCACGCTACGCACTGCGGTGCGAGCGCCCTTCGCAGCGGCCGGGCGGGGGCTCATTGGATGTCCTCCGGCACCAGGATGCAGCGTGCGCTGCGGCCGGAGTTGGCGGGGCGCAGCGCGGGCATCGCGTCGCGGCAGGCGGCCAGCGCGTGATCGCAGCGAGGCTCGAAGGCGCAGCCCGGCGGCGGCGCCAGCGGACTCGACACCTGGCCGCGGATCGCGACCAGCCGACGCCTGCCTTGCGCAGGCGGCGCCTGCAGGCGCTGACGGCTCGGCAGGCAGGCGAGCAGCCCCTGCGTGTACGGATGGCGCGGCTGCGCGAACAGCCCGGCCACCGGCGCGGTCTCGACGATGCGGCCGGCGTACATCACCACCACGTCGTCGGCGTGATGCGCCACCACGCCGAGGTTGTGCGTGATGAACAGGATGCTCATGCCCGTCTCGGCCTGCAGACGCCGCATCAGCGCGAGGATCTGCGCCTGGATCGTGACGTCGAGCGCCGTGGTCGGCTCGTCGGCGATCAGCAGCGTAGGCCCGCAGGCCATCGCCAGCGCAATCATCACGCGTTGGCGCATGCCGCCCGAGAGCTGATGCGGATACTCGCGCAGGCGCTGCGCCGCGGCTGGAATCTCCACCAGCTCGAGCATGCGCAGGGCCTGCGCCCGCGCCGCCGCGCCGTCGAGGCCCTTGTGCAGCCGCAGCGACTCGGCGATCTGCTCGCCGATGGCGAACACCGGGTTCAGGCTGGTCATCGGCTCCTGGAAGATCATCGCGATCTCGTTGCCGCGGATCGCGCGCATCGCGGGTTCGGGCAGGCTCAGCAGATCGAGCGCGCGACCGGCTCGATCGACGAACTGCACGCTGCCGCTCACGCGCGTGTGCGCCGTGCGCGGCAGCAGGCGCATCACGGTGAGGCTGGTCACCGACTTGCCCGAACCCGACTCGCCCACCAGCGCCGTGGTGCGCCCCGCGCCGACCGAAAAGCTCACGTCGGCCACCGCCTGCACCAGCCCCTCGTCGGTGGCGAACGCGGTGCTCAGGCCGTGAATGTCGAGGCGGTTCATGCGCGGCTCACATCGACTTGCGCAGTCGCGGGTCCAGCAGATCGCGGACGCCGTCGCCCAGCAGCTGCAACGACAGCGCGGTGATAATGATCGCCAACCCCGGGAACAACACGATCCACAGCGCCTGGTGCGCGTACTGCTGGCTGCCCGCGACCATCGTGCCCCAGGTGGGGATCTCCGGCGGCACGCCAACACCGAGGAACGACAGCGCCGCCTCCGCCAGGATGGCGTAGGCGAAGATGAACGTGCCCTGCACGGTGATCGGCGACACCAGGTTGGGCAGGATGTGCCGCCACAGGATGCGCGGCGTGGGCACCCCCACTGCGCGCGCCGCCTCCACAAAGGCGAGCTCGCGCACCACCAGCGTGGAGGCGCGCACCACCCGCGCCACGCGCGGCGTGTAGACCAGCACCAGCGCGAACACCACGTTGAGCATCGACGAGCCGAGGATGCCCACCAGCGCGATCGCCAGCAGGATGTCGGGGAACGACATCATCGCGTCGACCACGCGCATCAGCGGCGCATCCAGGTGCCGAAAGAATCCCGCGATCAGGCCGATCGACGTGCCGGCCGCGATCGCGCCCAGCGCGGTGAGCGCAGCGATCGCCAGCGAGGTCCGTCCGCCGAAGGCGATGCGCGCGAACAGGTCGCGGCCGAGCTCGTCGGTGCCGAGCCAGTGGGCCATCGACGGCCACGCCAGGCGTTGCGATACCGCCGTCTCGTTGGGGTCGAGCCCGCTCAGCGGGCCGGCGAACAGCGCGACCATCGCCACCAGTGCCAGCAGTACCGCAGCCATCAGCACGATGCGGCGGCGAAACAGCTTGCGCAGCATCAGGGGCACGCGCATCGCTAGACCTTCACCCGCGGATCGACCACGGTGTAGAGCAGGTCGATCAGGAAGTTGATCACCACATAGATCGCCGCCACCACCAGCAGCGCGCCCTGGATCACGGGATAGTCGCGCCGCGTGACCGCGCTCACCACCAGATTGCCCACGCCGGGCAGTCCGAACACCGTCTCGGTGACCACCGCGCCGCCGATCATCAGCGCCACCGTCAGGCCGATCACCGTGACGATGGGCACCAGCGCATTGCGCAGCGCGTGCTTGAGCACCACCCGATGCTCGGGCAGGCCCTTGGCGCGCGCGGTGCGCACGTAGTCTTCGCCGAGCACGTCGAGCATCGACGCGCGGGTGAAGCGGATGATCAGTGCGGAGTTGAGCACGCCCAATACCGTGGCCGGCAGCACCAGGCAGTGCAAGCGCTGCGCCAGTGACGCACCGGGCTCGCCGTAGCCCGACACCGGAAACCAGCCGAGCCAGACCGCGAAGATCTGCATCAGCACCAGGCCGAACCAGAAGCTCGGCACGCTGGCACCCAGCATCGCGAAGCCGGTGAAGGCCTGGTCCGCGGCGCGGCCGCGGTACACCGCCGAGACGATGCCGCAGGGCACGCCGATCAGCGTGGCGATGGCCACCGCCATCAGCGAGAGCAAGGCAGTGGGCTCGGCACGCTCCCACAGCGCCTGTGTGACCGGCCGCTGCAGGAAGATGGAGTCACCCAGGTTGCCGCGCGCGAGCTCGCGCAGCCACAGCACGAACTGCTCCGGCAGCGAGCGGTCCAGGCCGTAGAGCTTTTGCACCCGCGCGATGTCGTCGGCCGTGGCCTGGTCGCCGAGCAACACTGCCACCGGGTCGCCCGGCGCAGCACGCGTGAGGATGAACACCAGCACCGCCACCAGCGCCAGCACCACCGCCATGCCGCCCAGGCGGGCCAGCAGAAAGCGCCGCATCGCTCAGCGCCCGTGACTACGCAAGTGGCGTCACCGATTCAGTTCTTCAGGCTCGTGTTCCAGAAGAACGGATAGGTGTGCGGCGTGTAGCCCTCGAGCGACGGCGATCGGGCGGACAGGCTCGCGAACTTGCCCACCTGGATGTAGGGCACTTCGTCGTACACCACCTGCTGCACCTTGGCCCACAGCGGCCCGCGCTTGGCAGGGCTGGGCTCCTGGTTCAGCGCGGCCAGCGCCTGCGTCTTGGCCGGCGAGCTCCACCAGCCCGGGGCGCCATCGCCCAGTTGCGGCGGCGAGAGCATCGGCTCGGGGAACAAGCCCGAGTGCGTGATGTAGATGTCCCACAGCTTCGGGTCGGCGCGGCGCTGCAGCAGCGTGGCCCACTCCACCACGTTGAGCTCGGCCTTGAAGCCGGCGCGCTTGAGCTGCTCGGCCATGATCAGCGCCATGTTGTAGTGGAAGTCGTACTGCCGGCTGGTGAGGATGCGCACCGGCTCGCCCTTGTAGCCGGCCTGCTCGGCCTGGGCCTTGGCCTTCTTGGCGTCGCGCTCGTTGTAGCTCGCGGTACCGGCGTCGGAATAGAACGGCGTGCCTTTGGGAAAGTGGTTGCCCTCGACGATGAAGAAGCGCGTGTCGCCAAAGCCGGCCGCCAGCATCTCGCCCTCGCCCAGTGCCGCCTGCGCGGCCTTGCGCACGGCCTGCTGCGTCATCGAGCCTTCCTTGGTGTTGAACACCAGGTAGGGGAACCCGAACGATGGCGTCAGCAGCGGCACCACCTTGCCGGGTGCCTTCTCCAGGCGGCCGAACGCCTCGATGGGCAGCAGGTCGGCATAGTGGAACTGCCCCGCCAGTGCCCCCTCGACACGCGTGTTGGCGTTGGGCACCGGCACGAAGCGCAGCTCGGCGGCCACCGCCGTGCGCTTGCCGCCATAGCCGTTGGCCGGCTCTGAGCGCGCCGAATAGCCATCGAAGCGGGTGAGCAGCACGTACTGATCGGGCTTGCGCTCCTTGAACTGGTACGGACCGGTGCCCACGTAGTCCTTCAGCGGCTGAGCCAGCGACTCCTTGGCCATGATGGCGGCCATGCCCGATGGCATGGCCAGCTGGGCCAGCAACGGCGCATAGGCGTTCTTCAGCACGATCTCCACCGTGAGCGGCCCCTTGGCGGCCAGGGTCTCCACCTGGGCACCGACCGACTTGCCGCGCGGCGACACCTCCATCCAGCGCTTGAGGCTGACCACCACATCCTCGGCATCCAGCTCGCGGCCGCTGTGCAGCTTGACGCCCTTGCGCAGCGCGATGCTGTAGGCCTTGCCATCGGCCGACACCCTGGGCATGCCCTCGGCGAGCATCGGCACGAGATTGGAATTGGCGTCGAACGTGTATAGCGTATCGTACACGTGCTGCATGATGATGCACACCAGATCGGCGGGCGTGGACTGCACATCGAGTGTGGGCGGCTCGCCGATCATTGCCAGATTGAGGGCCGCCGTGCCCTGCGTGCGGCCCGGCATGGGCAGCGCGAGCCCGATGGCGGCCACGAGGGCCGCGGCAGCAGCGGCGCGGCGGCGAATGGGTGCGATTGGCATGTAGGGCGCTCCAGTGTGAAATGATTTTTCAGATCGGAGGAGCGTACGACACGCGTCCGGCGCCGCGCGACCCGGGAGAACCCGGCATCCGCTGCCGGTGCCGTTGAAAGCAAGTTTCAAACGAGCCTGGCAGCCGACCGAGCGGCTCGCATGGAAGTCGCGGCGTGGCGTCATTCTCGTTTTGCGAACGAACTCCGCCAACACGCCACCAGCAAGCAGGACTTCGAGATCGCGAAAGCTCGATACACGGAACTGATGCGAGGACGCAGATGAAGCAGCGCGGCAGCACCTACGCGAGCGTGTGGGACGTGCCAAGCGCGCTTGCCCCATCCGCGTGGGCGCTCGCGACCGGCAACCTCCAGCCTCCAATAAACTTGCGCGCGACGAGGGCCGAATCATGAAGCGACGCGCGTGGATTGGAATCGGTTTCAGCGGGCTGCTCGCGCGGCCGCTAACCGCTGCGGCACAGCAAGCCGGCAAGCTGGCGCGCATTGGCTTCCTGAGCAACTTGAATCCGGAACTTCTAGCGGCGTCGGTGGAAGGGTTCCGCCAGGGGATGCGCGAACTCGGATGGGTCGAAGGACAGAACGTCGAGGTCGAGTACCGGTGGGCCGATGGAAACTTGGATCGACACCCTGCACTGGCAGCCGAACTCGTCAAGCTGCCGGTGGATGTGATCGTCACGGCGGGACCGCAGGCGGTGCTGGCCGCCCGACAGGCCAGCAGCACGATCCCGATCGTCGTTGCCCTGATGCCCGACCCGGTGGCCCTCGGCGTCGCGGCAAGCCTGGCCAGGCCGGGTGGCAACGTGACGGGAATGACGAACGTGTTCGAGGAGTTGACCCCGAAGCAGCTCCAGATCTTCAAGGAGACGATGCCGAGAGCCAAACGCATCGACATGTTGTCCGACCCCAGCCTGTCGACTGGCGTCCAGGCGGCGACCGAAGCGGCGGCACGCGAGCTCGGTCTCAAGGCGCAGGTGTTCCAGATCCACGACGTGGCCGAGATCGACGCTGCGCTCCAAGAAGCCAAGACGGAACGAGCCGACGGCGTGCATGTGCTGCCGTCGCCTTTTTTCAATCGCCAGCGCCGGCACATTGCCGAGTTGGCAGCGCGGCTCGGTCTGCCAACGATCAGTGAGGCCAGGGAGTACGTGCAGGATGGCGGCTTGATGTCGTACGGCCCGAGCTTTCCCGGCATGTACCACCGCGCGGCTAGCTACGTCGATCGCATCCTCAAAGGCGCCAAGCCGGGCGACCTGCCGATCGAGCAGCCGACGAAGTTCGAACTCGTCGTCAACGTGCGGGTGGCCAAGGCGCTCGGCATCACGATCCCACGGGGCGTGCTGCTGCGCGCCGACGAAGTCATCGAGTAAGGCACTCGGCCGTGCCTGGACACCAGCCTCGCGTGTGGGCTCAGCCAGGCGGCCCGCGATCGGCGATCAGATCTCAGTCTGCTCGGAGATCTCCAAGGCGTCGCCCACCTCACGTCGGCTGGTGGTCGAGCCCGAGCTGGCTTCGGTACACCGACAGTTTCGGCCTCGCATCAAAACATCGAGTTGCTGTTGCGCGACTCCTGCGGGATGGTCTGCAGCACGTCCCAGTGCTCCACGACCTTGCCTTGGTCGTCCACACGAAAGATGTCGATGCCCGCCCAGTCCCTGTCCTTGAAGCCCGGCCACTCTTGGTGGCAATGCAGGACCACGTAGTTCGCTTCCGCGATCACGCGCTTGAAGTGGACACGCTTGGCTGGATACTCGCGAGCCATGTGCTCGAAGTACTGGATGAAGGCGTCCTTGCCATCGCCGACAGCCGGATTGTGCTGGGTGTAGGTGGCACCGGCGTAGCACTCCATCGCCTCGCGCGGACGGGACTGGTTGAACATCAGGTCGTAGAAGGCGACCACGTTGCGCTTGTTGCGTTCAAGTGTTTCGGTCATGCGCGTCTCCAACAACAATGGCTCTGCAGCGAGAGCCGAAACAAAAGGAGTGAGGCTCAGAACTTGCCATTTCGCTGAACACCAGCACGAACTGGCCTTCGCCCAGCACCCTGTGAATGCGGTCGTACTTCATCGTGACACCGGCCTTGGCCATCGCCCCTGCAGCGCGGCACCCAGGCCCGACAGCCGGTCTGCGATCTGCGAGTTGTGCTGGATGTAGTTGTTGCCGTCGAAGTACCCGGTGAGTTTGTCCATGCGGCCGTTGAGAAAAAAGATGATCGGCTTGGGCATGGTGGAATGTTGGCTGATTCGACCAAGCCATCCAAGGTGGAAGATCGCCGAAGGATGGTCAAAAATCGCCAGACCATGTTCAACCGGACTCCACAAGCTGATGAACAAACGCATCGCGCAGGTCAAGGAAGTCCACTTCCACAATCCTCGGCTCTCCAAGGTCGGTGTCGAGGTGATCGACCTGGAGAAGCTGCGCAAGCGACTGGGCGCCGCGCTGGAAGTGCCCGAGCGACCCGATTTCTACCTGCTGCTACTCGTGACTGGTGGAGCGGGGCGGCACAAGGTGGACTTCGTCGACTACACGCTCAAGGCCGGAGACGTGCTCCTGGTGCGCCCCGGCCAGGTCCAACAGTGGCGCTTCAAACGAAAGCTGGACGCCGAACTGGTCCTCGCCTCGCCAGAGGCGCTCGCGCCCTTCATCGCACGCGCCGAAGCGGACATGCTGCTTCTCGCGCTCGATGACTGGCCCACGCGCTTGCACCCGAGCAATGCCATCTTCCTCGACGCGCTCGCCGACGTGCGAAGGCTGGGCGCCGACATCCACTCCTTCGGCGGCAGCGTGCTCGAGGCAGCCGTGATCTGGCATGAACTGCTGGCGCTCTTCCTGCGCCTTGCGCGCGAGCGTGCCGCCAACGGAGGAGGCCCTGTCGATCGCGGTCGCGAGATCCTGCTGATGTTCGTACGCGAGGTCGAGAAGCAGATTCACAAGCGCGCCACCGTTCGCGAGTTGGCGCGCCGCATCGGCTACTCGGAAAGCACGCTGTCACGCGCGTGCCGCGCCGCGGCGGGGCACAGTGCGAAGGAGGTGGTGGACCAGCGCATTGCGCTGGAAGCCAAACGCTTGCTTGTGCACAGCCGGGGCACTGTCGTGCACATCTCCAACCAGCTGGGTTTCTCGGAGCCCACCAACTTCGTCAAGTTCTTTCGCCGCACGACGGGTACGAGTCCGCTCGCCTTTCGGGCAGCGCATCTGAAACTTTGAGCGATCGTTCACCATGCTCAACGACATCCTCCCGGGCTATGAGCTCCTCCAGGCCGCTACGGCTGGCACCCAGTGACACCACGACTCGGTTGGCCCTGGAGCCAGCCGAAGGTCGCGGAGCGTAAGACGCAGCATCGAAATGTCCGTTGAGGGACCGAGCAGATCCGCAACGTCGGTGAGGCGGCCCTTTGTGGCCTTCGTGGTAGCTTTCGGCGAGTTATCCACGCACGTCAGCCACGAGTGACGAAAACGTTTCGAACGATGTCCAACGACCCCCCGCGCCCGGCCCTCGGTGACAGCGATGAACTCGGCCACCACTGGGGCCTGACACAGAGCGAGCGGCTGTGGGGCCTGCTAGCGCTGCTGGTGGCCCTGGCGTTGATGGCCGCGCTGATCGCGCTGTTCTGGCAGCCGGCGCCGCCGCGCCGCGTGATCATGAGCACGGGCACCGAGGACGGCGCCTACCACGCATACGGCCTGCGCTACCGCGAGATCCTCGCCCGCGCCGGTGTCGAGCTCGTGCTGCGACCGTCGGCCGGCGCAGTCGAGAACCTGCAGCGCCTGCGCGAAGGCCGCGACGGTGTCACGCTGGCGCTGGTTCAGGGCGGACTCGCGCAGCCGGGTGACGCCGACAAGCTGGTGTCGCTCGGTGCAGTCAACTACGAACCGCTATGGCTGTTCCATCGCGCCGACCTGCGCCTGAGCAGCATCGCCGACTTCCGCGGTCTGAGGATCGCCGGCGGCGCGGCCGGCAGCGGCACGCGCCAAGTCGTCGACATGCTGCTCGAACGCAACGGCCTGGGTGCCGCGGTCCAGCCGGTGTTGCCGCTGTCGGGGCTGGCAGCCGCCGAAGCGCTGGAGCGCGGCGAGGCCGACGTGGCCTTCCTGGTGTCCGCGCCAGACGGCCCCGCGGCGCTGCGCCTGATGCGTGCGCCAGGGGTCACCTTGATGAGCTGGCGGCGTGCCGACGCCTACGTGCGCCAGTTCCCGGTACTGACGCGAGTGGACATTCCCGAAGGGGCGATCGATCTGCTGCGCAATCTGCCGCCCCACGACACCGTGCTGGTGTCGCTCACGTTTCCCAGCGATCTGCAGGCGAGCTGGCTCGACGCGCCGAGCCACCCGGCTGACTACCTGGAGATCTGGATCGACGACCGGCCGCACGCGCTCGTCCAAGTC
>JBIODO010000039.1:0-16134 GCA_044445225.1 Burkholderiales bacterium | reverse complement strand
GTACATCAGCCCGACGCCGCTGACGAGGGCGATGCCCATGCGCGAGAACACCTCCTGCTGGTCGCGCGACGCGCCGGCGAGCTCGACGCCGTAGCCGGGCGGAAAGTCCATCGCCTGCGCCAGCTTCAGCGCATCGGCGGTCACTTCGCCCGCGGCGCGCCCCTGCGCATTGGCCGACACCGAGATCGTGCGCCGCCCTTCCGCGTGCTGGATCTGGCTCGGCCCCTTGCCCATCGTGACGGTGGCGATCTGCTCCAGCGGCACGATGCGGTTGCCGCCGGTCACCGCGATCGGCAGCCGCTCGATGTTGCCGGCGTCGACGCGGTCGTCGGGGTGCAGGCGCACCGCGACGTCGCGCGTTTCGCCGGAGGGATCGACCCAGTCGCCGACCTCGATGCCGGCGAACGCCACCCGCAACGCTTGCGCCGCGTCGGCCACCGAGATGCCCAGCGCATTGGCCAGCCCGCGATCGAGCTCGATCTTCAGTTCGTTTTGCGGATCCTGTTCCGACAGGCCGACGTCGACCGCTCCGGGCACCCTGCGCAGCTTGACCATGAAGGTGTTGGTCAACTCGAGCAGCTTGCGCGAGTCGGCGCCATTGAACCGCACCTGCACGGGCTTTTGCACGCCGTTGTTGAGGTCTTCGAGCACGGTGTACTCGGCGCCGATCAGGCGCGCCACACGCGCGCGCAAGTCGTGCGAGATCTGTTCTGCGGAGCGCACGCGCTTCGTGCTCTTGCCGATGTCGACGAACACGCGCCCGCCGTTGGGGTTGACGTTGGTGTTGGTGGCCAGCGTCTCGGGAATGGTGCGCGCCAGCGTGGCCGCGGCTTCGACCTTGAGCTTGGCGTAGTTCAGGCTGCTCGACGACGGCGTGCGCACGTCGATCACCACCACGCCGGCATCCGACAGCGGCAGAAAGCTCGAGCCGCCGAATTGCGTGTGCAGCGCGATCGCGCCGACGAAGCTGGCGATCGCCAGCAGGAACATCTTCACGCGGTGGTGCAGGCACCACGCGATCACGCTGGCGTAGCGGTCGGCCTGGTGGTCGAACCAGTGGTTGAAGCGCGCCAGCACGCGGCTGATGCCGCGCCGCGGCTGCTTGGAGTGCCCTGGTGGGTCGCCCCAGTAGGCCGACAGCATCGGATCGAGCGTGAACGAGATGAACAAGCTCACCAGCACCGAGGCCACCACCGTCAAGCCGAACGGCCGGAACCACTCGCCGGCCACGCCCGGCATGAAGGCCACCGGCACGAACACCGCGACGATCGAGAACGTGGTGGCCGCCACCGCCAGGCCGATTTCGGCGGTGCCGTTCAGCGCCGCGCTGCGCCGGTCTTCGCCGGCCTGCATGTGGCGCACGATGTTCTCGCGCACCACGATGGCGTCGTCGATCAGCACGCCGATGGCCAGCGACAGGCCGAGCAGGCTCATGAAGTTGAGCGAGAAGCCGCACAGCCACACCGCGATGAAGGCGGCGATCACCGAGGTTGGCAGGCTCATCGCGGTGATCGCGGTGGAGCGCCACGAGTTGAGGAAGATGTAGACCACCAGGATCGTCAGCCCGGCGCCGAAGATCAGCGCGTGCACCACGTTGTTGAGGCTGCTCTGTGCCTCGTCGCCGCCATCGCGCGTGACGGTCAGCGTGGTGCCCTTGGGCAGCTCCTGGTTGATCTCGGCCACCAGCTTGCGCACCTGGTTGGCGATGCTCACGGTGCTCGCGTCGCGCGAGCGGATCACCGAAATCGCCACGTTGGGGTTGCCGTTGCGCAGCGACAAGGTGGACTGCTCGGCAAAGCCGTCCTCGATCTTGGCCAGTTGGCCCAGGCGCACGATGTCCTCGCCACGCCGGCGCACGACGATCTGCTGGAACTCGCTGGGCGACTCGATGCGCCCGACCAGGCGGATGCTCTGGTCCTCCAGCGTGCCGCGCACCTTGCCCACCGGCGCCGTGGTGTTGTGCGCGCGCAAGGCGTTGACCACCTCGGTCACCGAGATCGAGAACTCGCGCAGCTTCTCGGCGTGCAACAGCACCGACAGCTCGCGCCGCAGCGAGCCGTTGACGTTGACGATCGACACGCCGGGAATCGCGCGGAAGCGGTCGGACAGGTCATCCTCGGCCAGCCGCGAGATCTCGGCATGGCTTTGCGTCGTGCTCGACAGCGCCATGTCCATGATCGGCTGCGAGCCCGGGTCCATGCGCGTCAGCACCGGCTCGCGCATCTCGATCGGCAGCTTGTGGCGCACGCTGCCGATCGCGTTGCGCACCTCGTCGGCGGCCTCGACCATGTTCTTGTCGAAGTTGAAGATCAGCACGATCTCCGCGCTGCCTTCCTTGGCGGTGGAGCGCAGCTTGTCGACGCCCGAGATCGTCTGCATCGACTTCTCGATGCGGTTGATCAGCTCGCGCTCCACTGTCTCGGGCGATGCGCCCGGGTACGGAATCGTCACCACCAGCACCGGCTGCTCGACGTCGGGAATCTGGTTGACGCGCAGCTTGCTCAGCGCGAGCAGGCCTGCACCCATCAGCGCGATGATGATCACGACCATCGCGATCGGCCGCTTGATGCTGAAGTCAGACAGGAACATGGTTTGGCTCCGAAGTGCCTCAGGGCTTGGCCACCACCGGCAGGCTCGCGGCGCTGCCGCCCGGCGCTGCGGCGCCGGTTGCCGCCGCGAACTCGACCTGCTGGCCGTCGACCAGCGTGCCGCTGGGTGCGCGCAGGATGCGGTCGCCCGCGGCCAGGCCCCCGATCACCGGGTACTCGCCGCGCCGCGCATCGCGCTCACCCAGCTGCACCGCCACTTTTTGCAGGGCAGGGCCGTTGACGCGCCACACGTGGGTGGCGTCGCCAGCGCGCACCACGGCGGCCTCGGACACCGTCAACACCTGCGTCGTGCCGGTTTCGATGCGGCCCTCGGCGTACAGGCCGGCCACGCGCGGCATGTCGCCGCCGGCGAAGGCCACCACCACCTCGACCTGCCGGGTGGTCGAGTTGGCGGCGGCGTCGATGCGCTTGACGGTGCCGGCGAAGTCGCTGGCCGCGTAGCCGTTGACGCGAAAGCTCACCCGCTGGCCGATCTGCAACTCGCTCATGCGGTCGGCCGATACCAGCCCCTCGAAGCGCATGGTGCGCGGATCGATCACCTTGAGCAGTTCCTTGCCCACCTGCGCGGTGTCACCCGATGAGACCTTGCGATCGCTCACCACACCGTCGAACGGCGCGCGCACTTCCGTGCGCTGCAGCATCTGGCGCGCCGACACCACGCGTGCGCGCGCGCCGGCGAGATCGCTCTGCGCGTTGTTGCGCCGCACCTCGGCATCTTCGAGCGCCTGCATCGACGTCATGCCCTGCGCCTGCAACGTTTTCAGCCGCTGCACCTGGCGCTCGGCCTGGTCGAACGCCTGCGCGATCGCGCGCACCGCCTCGTCGGCCGACGTCAGGCCGTCGCGAATCGACGTGTCGTCCAGACGCACCAGCAGGTCGGCGCGATGCACGGGTTCGCCGTTTTCCTTCAGCACCTGCAACACCACCGACGACACCTCGGCGCGCAGATCGGCCCGCCGTTCGGGCTGCACCGAGCCGGTGATCACCGGCCCTTCGGAGCGTGCGCTGTAGGCGACCACTCGCACGTCTTCGGGCGCCAGCAGCAGCGTCGCGCGGCCGGAGGCAGCGTCGGCGCCCGGAGCGCCTCCTTTGCCGCACGCGGCCACCAACAAGGTGGCCGCAATCAAAGAGACGACGAGGCGACACGACATGCACGAGGCTCCGGGGATCGGGGAGTTGGGCCGGCGCCAGCGAATGCACCCGGGGGTGCCCGAGCGAGCGCCAGCGCTGCGCGAGGGCGGAAGTCTCTCACCGATTGACGGGCTTTCGCCGCCGGCATGCGACGGAACGACCTGCGCGCGGCGCCGGCTGCAGCGGCTCGCTGGAGGCCGTCGTGGCGGCCCCGCGCGACCGCCGGTGGCCGCTGCGGGCGCATTGGTGCGTGGTACTTGTTTCGACAGCGCCGCCCCCGCGCCTGCCGCCGCGTCGATCGTTCACTCGAGGAGAGCTCCAACCGATGCCGACCCACCCCACCCGCACCCGACCCAACCGGCCGCCGCGGCTGGCCATCGTGGTGGGCAGCGGCGGTGTGCGCGGTGTGGCCGCGGTGGGCATCGCCGAAGTCTTGGCGCGCGAAGGTGTGCGACCCGATCTGGTGGTCGGCTGCAGCTCCGGTGCGCTGTTCGGCGCCACCATCGCACTGCGCATGTCGCCCGAGGACGCGTTGCAGACCGCTGGCGAGCTGTGGTCACGGGAACTGATGCGCCGGCACCGCTGGCGGGCCTGGCTGCAGCTGCTGGCGCCGCGCCTGGCCGGCTTCGGCGACGATTTCGCATTGCGCGACGCGGGGCTGATCGAACGCCGCATCCGTGAGGCCTTCGGTCAGCGCCGCCTCGAAGACACGCCCACGGCGCTGCGCATCGCTGCCACCGACGCCGCCAGCGGCGAGGCCGTGGTGCTCACGCACGGTGGCATGACCGAGGCGCTGCGCGCCAGCGTGGCCTTGCCCTTTGTTTTTCCGGCGGTGACGATCGACGGCCGCCGCTTGGTCGGTGGCGTCATTTCCGATCCGCTGCCGCTGGCCGCCGCGGCCGACGCACGCACGGTCGTCGCGCTCGGATTCCAGGGCGCGATGCCGCGCCGCGTCGAGCGCGCCTCGCATCTGGTGGCGCAGGTGAGCACCGCGATGATCAACAACCTGATGCAGGCGCGCAATGCGGCCGCACGCGCCGCCGGCCAGCGCGTGTTGCACATCGAGCTTGCGCTCGAGCGGCGTGTCGGCCTGTGGGAGACCGGCGCGCTGCGGTATCTCTACGAGGCCGGGCGCCGTGCGGCTCAAACGCAGTTGCCGCAGATCATGACGATGCTCGAGGGCCGTTCGATGCGGGCGGCGGCTTGAAGCAGCCCGAGGCCACTTCCCTGGTGACGCGTCCCCCGGCACCCTCGACCCCGGTCGGACGTCGTCGCGCGGCCGCTGCCGATTCCCGCGTCGGCGGCTCGGTGCGCACGACCGAGGCCGCCAGGGTTGATATGCTCGACCCGATGGAAGGTGCCACGCCCGCGACCCCGGCCGAACGGCCGTCGGTGCAAGCGTTGTTCCCGTCGCTGTACAACGAGTTGCGCCGGCTGGCGCGCCTGCGGCTGGCCGGCGGCGGCCGCCACACGCTGCTCGACACCGCGTCGCTGGTGCACGAGGCGTTTCTGCGCATGCAGCGTGACGGCGGTGTCACGGTCAACGACCGCGAGCACTTCCTGGCCTACGCGGCCACGACGATGCGATCGGTGGTCATCGACTTCGTGCGCCGGCGCAACGCCGATCGCCGCGGCGGCGGCGCCGAACACATCACGCTGGACACCCGCACCGCCGAGGAGATTGGCGCCACCGACGACGAGATCCTCGCGGTGCACGAGGCACTGGAGACACTGGCGCGCGTCGATGCCCGGCTGGTCTCGGTGGTCGAGATGCGCTACTTTGCCGGCCTGTCCGACGCCGAGATCGCCGCTGCGCTCGGCCTGAGCGACCGCACCGTGCGTCGCGACTGGGAGCGGGCGCGCCTGCTGCTGGCCGAAATGCTCGGCCGCTGACCCTCCTGGGGTTTTCGAGCCCGGTCGGCGTGTCCGCTCGCTCGGCGCGTGATGCGTGGTACATGGCATCGGCCCTGCGTTCTTGAGTCGCCGCATGAGCAAGCACCAGATACCCGACACGGGGCAACTTCAGCACATGAATGTGTTGCTCGAAGCCGCGCTCGAGTTGCCGGAAGACGAGCGCGATGCCTGGCTGGATGCGCTGCCACCGCAGCACCGTGCGCTGACGCCATCGCTGCGGGTGCTGCTGCAACGCGCCACCGAGGAGACCGATGGATTCATGCGCCGCTCGGTGGGTTGGCTGCGCTGGCCGCAGCGCGGCCACGCCGATGCGTTGCAGCTGGCCGAGCGGGCGCTGGCGATGGCCGAGATCAGGCGCGGCGACGCGCCGCACTCCGCTTCAAGCGGCGAGGCGTGGCTCGCTGTGGCGCGGGCACGCCATGCAGCGGGGGACGCGGCCGCGGCGCGCGATGCCTGTGCACGGGCGCTGCGACATCTCGCCGCCACCGTGGACGATTGGCACCCGAGTCTGGCCGACGCGCGCGCGCTGGCGGCGATGCTGGGCTGAGCCCGCTGCTCTTGCCGCATGGCGCGGCGAAGCCGCGCTCACTGCTCAGCGCTTGCTGTGCGAGTTGTCGACCTCGTCGAGCCACTGCGCCGGCACGGTGTCGGGCGCGTCTTCGCGCACCTCGAGACCCTGCCATAGATCGAACGACGACTCGCGCCACCAGCGGTCGACCTTGACCGGCTTCAACTCGCTGGGCGCTGCCGCGTCCGCACCACTGGCGTTGACGCTGCCGGAACTGGGGCCGTTTTGCAGCCCCTTGTAGACAAATCGAATGGTTGCCATTTTTTGCTACCGCGATTGGCGGCGCGTTGGCGGGAGCGCCGCAAAATGTGCTTATACCCCTGATTCTGGCAGGGCAACAGCCGGATTGCCCGCACACGGCACCGCGGTAGTTAGGGGGTGCGGGTGGGCTCGCGCCCCACCGGCCGCCAGCATGCCCCATCACCGAGCGTCGTTCCCGCCGCGGGCGCCGCGATGAGGCGCTCAGGCCGGCCCGTTTGGCCGCCACCGGCGGCCTTGCGCGCGAGCTTGTGCCGGGTGTAGAAGTTCGATCGGTGCCCACGGATGCGGCACCCAAGGAGGCCCTATGCGCAGACGCATCTACTGGCTGCTGCCCGACCTGCACAGCGCCCAACGGGTGATGGACGACCTGCTGCTGGCGCGCATCGAGAACAGCCACATTCATTTCATGGCCCGCGAGGGCGTCGACCTGACGGGCCTGCACGAGGCCAACCTGCTGCAGGCGTCGGACTTCGTGCGCTCGGCGCAGATGGGGTTGGTGCTGGGCGCCGCGCTCGGCGCCGCGGCGGGCGCGTCGATCACGTTCTCGTCGCTGGCCGATGCGATCTCCAAGCCTGGCCTGGTGGCCGCGCTGGCGGCGCTCGGTGCGGCCTTTGGCGCCTGGTCGGCGAGCATGATCGGCGCATCGACTCCGAGCCGGCGCCTGCGACGCTTCGAGCCGGCGCTGGCGCGCGGCGAGATCCTGCTGATGGCCGACGTGCCGGCGCTGCGCGTCAACGAGATCGAGGCCATGCTGCACGCCAAGCACCAGGAGGGCCACGACGAAGGGCGCGAGCCCAACGTGCCAGTGTTTCCGTAGGCGGCGTCTGCGGAGCCTCAGCCGCGATCCGAATCGGCCTGTTCGCAGCGCACCCGCAGCGCGCTCAGCAGGCCGCCCCACCACAGCCCGATCTCGCGGCTGAAGTCGGCGCCTGTCTTGCCGTGGCGCGCCGGATGATCGGGGCGGATGGCGGCCCAGCCGCTGTGGGTGACGGTGACGCGCGTGCCGCTCGCGGTGGGCTCGAACAGCACTTCGACCTCGGTGCGCTCGGCGGGCGCAAAGTTGGCAGCGCGCCAATCGAACAGCAAGCGCCGCGGCGGCTGCCACACGCGGATGCGGCCAATCTCGACCACGTGCTCGCGCGCACCCACCGTGTACGACTCGAACACACGGCCACCGACCCGCGGCTCGAGCGCGATCAGCCCCGCGTCGCCGGGCGCGCTGCGAAAGCGCGGGCCGCGCCGCCACCACAGCTCGATTTCTTCGGTGAAGACGCGGAACGCCTGCTCGGGCGGCAGCGCCACGCCGACGGTCACGCGCGCCCGGTCGCCGCTTGCAGGGCCGCTCATGCTTTGCGCCGTTTCGGCAGGCCGCGTTCGGCGTGCGCCTTGAACGACGACAACTGCGTGTGCCATTGATCCTGCATCGCGCCGGCCCAGTCGCTCAACGTGGCGAACACGTGCGGCTCCAGCCGGTACAGTCGCACGCGCGCATCGTGTGCCACCGCGTCGGCGGCCACCAGGCCGCTGCGCTCGAGCTGGCGCAGGTGGCGGCTCAAGCCCGCCGGCGCGAGGCGCAGCGCGGCTGCGAGATCGCTGGCACGCCGGGGGCGCTCGCGCAGCAGCTCGACCACCGCGCAGCGCGTGGGATCGGCCAGCGCGGCGAAGGCGCGCGCCAGCGCGGCGTTCAATTGGGCTTGCTGCGCAGCCGCTGCGAGAACCACCAGCAATGCCCCTCCGGATCGAGCGCGCCGTAGCTGCGATCGGCCCAGTAATCCTCGCCGTAGTCGTGCAACGAGGGTTCGTCGACGATGGTGGCCCCGGCCGCACGCGCCTGCGCGCAATGGGCGTCGACATCGTCGACGTACAGCATCAGGCCTTGCGTGTTGGCGTTGGCGGTCTTGGGGCTCAGCATGTTGACGCCCCACCGCGTGCCATCGCGCTCGCTGCCGACCATGACCACGGCCTCGCCATAGCTGAGCTCGCTGTGTTCGATGCGGCCATTGTCGCCCTCGACCTTCAGGCGCAGCTCAAAGCCGAAGGCCTTGCACAACCAGTCGATCATTGCGCCAGCATCCTGGTAGTACATGCTGCTGGACAGCCGTGGCCAGCCGGGCGGTGTGGGTTTCATGTGCGCTCCCTGAGATCGGTTGGTTGCGCATTCTGTCTATATTTGACGCAATGATCAACTACTTGGCCGTGCACTGCGCGGCCCCATGCGACTCGCGCAGAGCCGCGGCCATGATGGCATCGGCCATCCACAGCGCGATGTGTTCGACCTCGCGGTCGGGCAGGCCCCAGATGTCCTTGAGCATCACCCACGGCTCGATGCCGTAGATCACCGACAGCGCGCGGTGCATGCGATCGCGCACCCGGGCCGGCATCTTGGCCGCCAGCGGCGCGATCGCGTGCTCCAGGATGCGCACCCGGTGGCCGCGGCGATAAGTCTCTTCCTCGAGCAGCCCGGCGCGCTCGAGCGCCCATTGCTCGAGCGCGAGCTGCAGCGAGGCGCGCATCTGCGGCTCGAACTCCTTGAAGCGGGGTCTGGCGCAACATCTCGCGCACGCGTATGGCACGATCAAGGCGCATGCGCGGCTGGAGTCGCGCGCGACGGTGGGCGCGCTGGTGCTGGTCGCTTGAAGGGCTGCGCCGCAACGAATCGAATCAACCGGAAACGATCGCATGATCCTCGGCATGAACCACTTCACCATCGCCGCCGCAAGCCGCGACGCGACGCTCGATTTCTACTGCGGCCTGCTCGGCCTCCAAGAAGGCCACCGTCCGGACCTGGGATTCCCCGGCGCGTGGCTGTACCCGCCCGGCGGTAAGCAGGCGGTGCTGCACATCTACTGGGACCGGCCGCTGCCGGCCACGCGCACCGGCGTGATCGACCACATGGCGTTCACCGGCAGCGATCTGAAAGCGGTGAAGGCGCGCTTCGACGAGCGCGGCTTGAAGTACGACCTGCGCAGGCAAGCCGGCGCCGGCACCTGGCAGCTGTTCACGCTCGACCCCAACGGTGCCAAGGTCGAGCTCGACTTCGATCAGTCGGAATCGTTGTGAAGCCAGCGGCCGAGGACGCAGGCCTGCGCGCATTCCGCGTCGACGGCCGCGTGGCGGTGATCACCGGCGGTGCGCAAGGCATCGGCCTGGCCTGCGCCGCGCTGATGGTCGAAGCCGGAGCGCGCGTGGTGTTGTTCGATCGCGATGCCGGTGCGTTGCAAGCCGCGCGCACGGGCCTGCCCCCTGCCGCCACGCGCGTGCTCGACGTGGCCGATGAGGCCGCGGTGGACACCGCGTTCGCCGCCGTCGCCGCGGAACACGGCCGCATCGACATCCTCGTCAACAACGCGGGGCTGGCGATTCGCAAGCCCTCGCTCGAATTGACGCTGGCCGACTGGAACGCGGTGGTCGCCGTCAACCTCACCGGTGCTTTCCTGTGTGCGCGCGCGGCGGCGCGCCACATGCCAGCGGGCGGCGGCAGCATCGTCAACACTGCGTCGATCATGGGCCTGTCTGGCGGCGGCCTGTACACCAACATCTCGTACCAGGCCACCAAGGGTGGAGTGGTCAACATGACGCGTGCGTTAGCGGTCGAGTGGGCGGCGCGTGGCATCCGTGTCAATGCGGTGGCACCGACGTGGACGAAAACGGGTTTCATCGGCCAGCTCGAGTCGTCGCCCGAGCTGATGCAGCGCATTCGCCAGGTGACGCCGCTGGGCCGCCTGGCCGAGCCGCACGAAGTGGCCGCTGCGGTGCTGTTCCTCGCCAGCCCCGCGGCCGCGATGGTGACGGGTCATGTCCTTGCGGTGGATGGCGGCTATCTGGCGCAATAGCGGTCCGACGCTTCAGCTGCCGAATTTGAGCGAGCCACGCAGCTGGAGCAACTTCTGGCGCGCCGCATCCAGGTCTTTGGGGCTCAGCGCGGCCGCGCTCAGCGTGACGTTGCAGAGGGTCTTCATCTCCACGCGCAACAGGTAGATGAAGTCCCTGTTGTGGAAAATCAGCAGGCCGCTCACCGAGTCGGGCGTCTCAAGCGCCCGTCGGCTGCACCGTGCCGACTCCGCGCGACGGCAGGAACGAATCGGAGAAGCAGGCGTCTTCGCCCAGGCCGCGCGCGATGAACGCGGGCACCGCGGCCTCGACCATCTTGACCGAACCGCACACGTACACCTCGCGGCCGCTCAGATCGGGAAAGTCGTGCAGCATCGCCTCGTGCACCAGGCCGCGCCGACCCGGCCAGTCGTCGCCGGGCTCCGACAGCACCGGCACGAGGTGGAAGTGAGGGTGTGCGGCCTGCCACTGCTGCGCCAGCTCCAGCAGGTACAGATCGCCTCGCCGGCGTACGCCCCAATACAGCCACATCGGCCGCTGAATGCCACGATGAAAAGCGTCCTCGACGATGCTCTTGATCGGCGCGAACCCGGTGGCACCGGCCACGAACAAGATCGGCGTGCGGCCGTCGCTGAGGCGAAATTCGCCGAACGGCCCTTCGAACTCCAACTCGTCGCCCACCTGCATGGTGCTGAACACGGCGCCGGTGAAGCGGCCACCTGGGATCAGCCGCACGTGCAGCTCGATGCGCTCGTTGTCGTGCGGCGCATTGGCGAACGAGAACGCGCGGCGCTGGCCGTCGGCCAGGATGATGTTGATGTATTGGCCGGCCACGAAGGCCGGCGTTGGCGCACCCTGCACCGCCAGTGCCAGGCGCATCACTTCGGGCGTCAGGCGCTCCATGCTTTCCACGCGCGCGCGGTAGCGCGGCGCGTCCGACCGCGCCGGCATCGCGCCCTCCACCTCGATGGCCACGTCAGCCAGCGGTGTCGCGCAGCACATCAAGGCCTGGCCCAGCGCGCGTTGCGCGTCCGACAGCGCGCTGCGCTGGTACACGCCGTGATCCACCGCGCCGTGCAGCACGCTGCAGCGGCACTTGCCGCAGCCGCCGTTGCGGCATTCGTAGGGCAGCGTCAGGCCCTCGCGCAGGCCGGCCTCGAGCAGCGTCTCGCCGGCCCGCACGGCCACCGGCGCCGCCACGCCCTGCACGCTCATCTGGAAGCTGCGCGCAGCGCCGCGGCGCCATTTCGGTGGCAGCCACGGCACCAGCACCAACAGCGCGCTGGCGCCCACCAGCAGCGCCCACACCTGCCCCAGTGGCCACAGGGTCAGCAACGGAAACACCAGCAGATAGAACCAGTCCAGCTGCACGTGGGCCACGGCCTGTGCGAGGTCGGCCGCGCCGCCCTGGCTGTGCACCGGGGCCAACGCGGACAGCACCAGCAGCGTGGCCGTCACGCTGACCATGATCGATCGCGGCGGGTTGGTCTTGGCCTTGGGCACGCGCTGCACGTGCACCCACATCAGCAGCAGCACCACCAGCGGGATGCCGATGTGCATGAACGACAGCAGCGAGAAAAAGCGGTCGCTGACGCTGCTGGCGTAGATGAAGTTGCGCATCAGCGTGCCGCCGAAGCCGGGCAGCCAGTCGAGCCACTCGAAGCTGGCCACGATGACGAACTGCGCCAGCTTGTCCCACGGCAGCATGTAGCCGTTGATGCCCGACACGTACACGCCCCAGATCAGCGCCACGCCGCTGACCCACGAGAACCAGCGGAAGCCGCGATAGTGGTTGAAGGCGAAGTGCCGCACCATGTGCAGCAGCATCGTCAGCACCATCGCGTCGGAGGCATAACGGTGCACGCTGCGCAGCACCCCGCCGGCGAACCACTGGCTGTGCGTCAGCGATTGCACCGACGCGTACGCGTCGGCGACACCGGTTTCGAAGAACGCGTACAGGTACAGGCCGCTGCCGGCCACCAGCCAGAACAGATAGAAGGTGATCGAGCCCAGGTGGTATAGCGGGTTCAGCCGATCACCGAAGGCGGCATTGAACAGCCCCTCCATGCGCAGGAAGGCCCACTGCAGCAAAGTCTGCAGCCGCTTGATCATGAGATGCGCAGGGGCTCGTTCGCGCCTTGTGCCGGCGCGGCTCGCAGCGCGGCGATCACCACCACGATGAACATCACGCCGCCGCCGACGGCCACGCCGCCACCCAGGCCCATCAGCCCCATGCCGGCCACCTCGGAGGTGCTGCGCAGCACCTGCTCGGCGCCGGCTACCTTGCGCTGCACGCCGTAGCCGCCCGACCAGACCAGGCCGACGATGTGCATCAGCTGCCCGGCGCCATAGACCCACGGCTGCAGCGCGGCCATGCGCGAGGTCGGCGTGCCGTAGCCCAAACGCGGCAACAGGTGGACCACCAGGCCCATCAGCGCCAGCGTGACGCCGACGATGCAGCCGTGGTAGTGGGCCGGGATGCGCACGTTGCTGCCCTGGATGAACACGCCGATCAGACCGCCCGAGGCGAACAGCAGCACCGAAGCCAGCAGCGCCGCACGCGGCGGCCTCTCGGCTGAGGTGGCCGGCCGCGCGCCCTGCAGCGCGAGCACCACCGCCAGGCCGATCGGCACGATGGCCGGGCCACCGCCCGCGCGCATGGCCCAGGTGAGCAGGTTGCGGTGCTCGACCGACGCGATGTCGTGGGCGAGGTAGGCGTACGGCGTGACGAACACCGCGAGCAACGCCAGCGCGAACATCGCCAGCGCCACGCGTGGGCTCAAGCGCACCGGCGCGCCGCAGGCGCTGGCCAGCCACAACCAGGCCACCAGCATCAGCAGCGTCCAGGTGAACTGCAGCGCATGGCCACCGCCCCAGAACAGGATCTCGTAGGTGGCCTTGCCGGCCAGCGGGGTGGGCACCACCGCCAACGACCACACAAACGCCCCCAAGGCCACTGCGGTGGCGACGACGCTGGCGTTGAGCCCGAAGCGAAGTGCACCGCCGCCATCGAAGCTCAGGCCCAGCTTCGGCGCGAGCCACAGGCCACGCAACACCAGCACGCCCACGCCGATGCCAAACACCACCAGACCGGCCAGGAACAGCGGCCCGTCGAGCACCGGGATGTAGTTGGCCATGATCGGTTCGGCGCGTTCGACGAACGGCGCCAGCGACATCAGCAGCGCACCGGCCGCGCACAGCGCAGGCGCAGCCCAGCCTGTGAGGCGACTGCCGCGCGCGACACTGGGCGCGCTGTTCAGACTCCACAGCAGACCGGCCATGGCGATGAACCACACCAGCACCGACAGGTCGACGTGCACGACCAGCGCCACGCGAAAGAAGTCCGCCACCGGCAGCCACCGGTTGATGCCGGGCGTGCGCGACGCCACCAGCAGCACCGAGAACAGGCCCGAGCCGATCAGTGCCAGCAGCCCGAGCCAGAGCCACGTGCGTGCCAGCTGCCGTTGCAGGCCCTGCGGGACGGCGAGGCCATAGTCGGCGATGGCCCCGACCGTCGGTGCGTCTGCGGCGCGCGCGGTGGCGCCGTGCAGGGGTGTGATCAGGGCACTCATTGCAGCGTGATCCCGCCTCTTTCGGGGTCGAAGTCGATCACCAGGATCTGCGCCGGCTTCAATGTGACGGTGGCCTCGCGGGTGAAGCCGAAGCCGCTGGTGCGCGCATCGTCGTTCAAGCGCACGGCCAATTGGTGCGTGCCTGCGGAGACCTGCAGACGGCGGTAGACCGCCGAGGCGCCATCGCGCGACAGGCCGCTCGGCTGCGCGACATGGCGCAGCACCGGTGCGCCATCGACGTCGAGCTCGACGGTGATCGGCGAGCGCTCGCGCGGGCAGCGCAGGGGTGCGCGCATGTTGGGCGGCAGCTTGGCCAGCTCTTCGGCGCTCAAGCGCTGGCATTCCGAGACCGGCTTGCCCTGGTGATTGAAGCTCAGCTTGACCAGGGCCTGGTCGTCCGCCAGATGCCGATACTCGGGCCAACGCGAAAACACGCCGACCACGACGGCGAACACGCCGTACAGCAAGAACTGGCCGAGCCAGCCGAGCGGGCCGATGCGTGCGCTGTCATCCATGCGCATGCTCGCTGGTGAGGGCCACCGCGGCGGTGGCGGGGTTGATGCGTTGGCGCAGGCGCTCGAGCGCCGCCTTCAACACGGCTTCCTGGCCCGGGTCGGCCGACACCCCTGCGAGCCGCTCGCGCGGCACGCGCTCGCGCAGGTGCGGTTCGCGGCGGCCGGCCAGGCGATCAGCCGTCCACCGTTGGCCGAGTCTGAATTCGCAGCCCGTGCCGGGGCACGCGGTGACCAGCACACCGTCGGCGCCATCGTGCAGCGCGTATTCGACGAACGACGGTGGCAACTGGCCGGTGCACATCAAGCTGAACACCGCCACGTCCGGCGCGGCCAGCGCGGCCACCTGCGCACCGTGGTCGCAACCGAACACCACCAGACGCAGCGCCATCGGGTCCATCGCGGCAAGGCCGCGCTGCAGTCGCTGGCGCAGCTGACCAATCGGGGCCGACGGCATGTCGATGCCGGTCACCAATTCGGCGGCGCTGCGAAACGGCGTCGACGAGGGGCAGGCGCCGACGCAGATGCCGCAGCTTGCGCACAGTTCTGCGTCGACCTGGGCCATCTGGCGCAACCGCTTGTCCGGGTGCGGCACCATCGTGACGGCGGCATAAGGGCAATCGTCGAAGCAGCGGCGGCAGCCATTGCAGTTGGTGGGGTCCACCACCGCGACGGGGGCCTGCGCGGCGGCGCGCGGCGTGGCTTCGGCAGCGGGTGATGCAACCCGCGGCGCACGCAGCGGCAGCCACGGCAACAGCAGCAGCCAAGCCAGCACGAGACCCAGCGCGGCCCAGACCACCCCGTGGCCGACGGCATAACCCAATGGATGAACG
The DNA here is from genome assembly GCA_044445225.1 of Burkholderiales bacterium. Lineage (GTDB taxonomy): Bacteria > Pseudomonadota > Gammaproteobacteria > Burkholderiales > Burkholderiaceae_C > JAEUPI01. Next base: position 903 of record JBIODO010000039.1, on the reverse strand, counting down.
AACAGCACGATCCAGTCCAGCGCCAGCGTGCCCGGCTCGATCGACAGATCGGCCGGCGCATGGCTCAGCACCGGCGCGGCCAGCGCCAGCGCGAGCAGGCACGCCAGCGTGCCGAGCGCGAGCGCGCGCGGCGGGAACACCGCGGCGCGGCTGATGCGCTGGATGTGGAACCACAGCCCGAACACCAGCAGCAATGGCACACCGATGTGCACGAAGACGAACAGCGAGAACAGCCGATCGCTGACTGCCGCCGCATTGAGGAAGTTGCGCGTCAGCGGCGTGGCCAGCAGCGGCAGCGCATCGATCCACTCGGCGGTGGCCTGCGCGGAGAACTGGCCGAGCTGATCCCAGTTGAGCCAGAAGCCACCGATCGCGCAGACGAAAGCAAACAGCACCAGCGGCACGCCGGTCCACCACGAGAAGCGCCTGAATGTCGTGTAGTGCCCGAACAGCAGCTCGCGCAGCAGGTGCGCGGCCATCACCAGCACGAAGCCGTCGGTCGCGTAGCGGTGCAGGCTGCGCAGCACGCCGCCCAGATACCACTGCTGGCGCGACAGCTCGTCGATCGAGCGGTAGGCGCCGACGGCCGACGTGTCGAGCACCGCGTACAGGTAGATGCCGCTCACGGCCAGCAGCCAGAACAGCAGGAAGCCGAGCGCGCCCAGGTGGCGCCAAGGGTTGAGCGCGGCGCCGAACGGGCGGTCGAACGCGTGTTCGAGCCGGCGGTAGCCGTCGAGGCTGGCCAGTCGCAACGCGTGGGCGGGGTGCATCGGGATCCGAAAAGAGGCGAACTCGCAAACGCGCCGTGCGCTGCGTGCCCTAACTTGTCAGTGGCGTGGGCGGTGCGGGCGGCGCTACGGCGCCGGCCGCTGGCGGCGCGCGGCGGCGCGCCCGTCGCTGGGT
>JBIODO010000038.1:0-16429 GCA_044445225.1 Burkholderiales bacterium | reverse complement strand
TTGGCCACACGCGCGTCACCGAGCTTGTGATTGATCGCGAGTTGGGCCTGCTTCCACGCGCGCTGCCCTTCGGCCCGCTTGGCGCGCCCGCTGTCGGTGGCGCTGATCGAGCGGCTGCGAGCGTCGCTACCAGGCCCGACTTCGACCCAGCCCTGCGCAATCAGCGGCTGCAGATTGCGCGTCAGCGTGGACGCATCGAGCTTCATGCTGCGCGCCAGCTCCACCGGCTGGATCGGCCCCAGCAGCACCACGTGCGACAGCAGCGAATACTGCGTGTTCTTCAGCCCCGTGCGCGCCACGTAGGCGTCGTAGTGGCGCGTCACCGTGCGCGTCAGCTGCCGCAGCTTCAAGTTGGTGCAGCCGCGCGGTTGCGTGGCGGTGGCGCTGGCGTTCATGCGATCATTGTAGCTACAATGATTGTAAATACAACCTTTTGCCTCCCGGCAACGAAAAGGACATTCGATGAAAAGCGCTGGCTCCTCTGTCGACGACGCCCCACAAACCTTGCAACGCTGGCAATCCCGCGAGGCCGAGCTGGCCTCGCGCGCCGCTCCGGTGGGCCTGGCGCGACCCGACCAAGTGGCCGGCAAGTCGGGCCTGCAGATGTTCGAGGCCATGCTGGCGGGCCAGGTGCCGCGCCCGCCGATCACCACCACGCTGCAGTTCTGGCTGGTCGAGGCGCAGTTCGGCCACGCCGAATTTCAAGGCAAGCCGGCGTTCGATCACTACAACCCGCTGGGCAGCGTGCACGGCGGCTGGATGGCCACGCTGCTCGACTCGGCCGTCGGCTGCGCGGTGCACACCTTGCTGCCGGCAGGCAAGGCCTACACGACGCTGGAGCTGAAGGTCAACTTCGTCAAGGCCTTGAGCGACCGCGTGCCGCTGGTGCGCGCGATCGGCGACGTGATCCACTCGGGCAGCAGGGTCGCCACCGCCGAAGGGCGGCTGGTCGGCCCCGATGGCACACTGTATGCGCACGCCACCACCACCTGCTTGATCTTCGAGGCCCGATGAGAATCCTTCACACCATGCTGCGCGTCGGCGACCTGCAACGCTCGATCAACTTCTACACCCAGGTGCTCGGCATGAAGCTGTTGCGCACCACCGAGCGGCCTGAGCAAAAGTACGACCTTGCGTTTCTCGGCTATGGCACGAACCCGGAGCACGCCGAGGTTGAGCTCACCTACAACTACGGCGTCGACCGCTACGAACTCGGCAGCGCGTTCGGCCACTTGGCAATCGGCGTACCCGACGTCGCGGCCACCTGCGCGCAGGTGCGCAGCAAGGCGCAGTCGCTCGGCGGCGCCATCACGCGCGAGGCGGGCCCCGTGAAAGGCGGCACCACGGTGATCGCCTTCATCGCCGACCCCGACGGCTACAAGATCGAGTTGATTCAGCGCGACGCGTAGGCCGCCCCCTTCAAGGCCGCCGTCGCATCGCGCTGGGCAACTTCTTCCAGGGCAAGTCCGCCGGGTCCGCCGCCATCGGCCCCGGGGCCTTGGCCACCAGCACGTGACTGGCATGGGGCTGGAAGTCGGCGCGGAAATGGTTCGAGCTCTTCACCACCACGATGCGCATCTGCTCGGGGTGGATGCCCACCATGCGCAGCAGCGCGCGATCGAGCAATTGCTTCTTGCCGCTGACCACGGCCACGCGCACGCCGTCGATCTCCAGGCAGGCGCTCGGCCCCAAGCGCACCGTGAGTCCCGTCATCACCGGTCCCTGCAGCGTGCAAAGACCGTCGCTGAGCGCCACCACCTTGTAGCGCCCAACCACCGGCGCATCGCTCGCGCCGGCGAAGGTGGGCACCGAAGTGCCGAGTGCGATTTGAATCTCGGCGCCCTCACCCGCTTGATGCGCGGCCTTCGCTGCAGCGGGGTCGAACAGCAGGCCGAGCGCCACCTGGCCGGGGTAACGCCGGCCGGCGCCTTGCGCCAGCAGAGCGTGCAGCATTCCCGTGGTGTTGCTGTCGCCGCCGGCGCCCGGGTTGTCCTGCGTATCGGCGATCACCACCGGGCGGCTGGCGTGCTCGGCCAGTGCCATCGCCTGCGCAACGGCCGCGTGCGGCACGAGCAGAGACTCGCGCCACTGCGAGGGTTCGCTGGCGCGGCCGTACAGCGCTTGCACCACGCGCTGCGCGCGCTCGCCGTGGCTCCAGATCACGGGGCCACACTCGTCGAAGTCCGAGGCCGGAAAGCCCATGCAGAAGCTGCTCACCGTGCCATGGTCGCGGTCGAATGCCACCAGTTGCTCATACAGCGTCTTGGCCGGCTCCAGCCACGTGCTTTGCGCGTTGATGGGAATCAGGAACGGCAAGCGCGCGGCATGCTGCGGCTCGCGACGCCCCGCCTTCAGGCGCCGCGCCAGCAGCTCGGCAGCGAGCGCGCCGGTGTCGGCCATGTCGACGTGCGGATAGGTGCGGTAGCTCACCAGCGCGTCGGCCTCGCGCAGCATGCGCTGAGTGACGTTGGCGTGCAGGTCCAGGCTGACCACCACCGGAATGTGGAGGCCGACCAGCTTGCGCACGCGCGCCAACAACTCGCCCTCGCTGTCGTCGGCGTGTTCGGCCACCGCGGCGCCGTGCAAGTCGAGGTACACCGCATCCAGGCCACCGCTGCTTTGCTGCGCGCTGCGGATGTCGTCGCAGATCGCGCCTGCGATGCGCTCGAAGGCATCCTGCGTCACGTACGACGACGGGATCGCGCCGGCCCAGCACGATGGCAGCAATGTCCAGCCGTGCGCACGCGCGGCGTCGATCACGCCGGCCACCGGGATGTTGATGCTGCGCAACTGCTCGACCATCGCCTGGCCGCGCACGAACGCCGGGAACGAGTCGCCGCGCGTGAACGCCGCCCAGTCGGCCAGGCTGGGCGCGAAGGTGTTGGTCTCGTGCTGGTAGCCGGCGATCAGCAGGCGAGTCATGAGGCGGGCACTCCAAAGTTGAACGCGCGGCCCGGTGCCGCGGCCAAGAGAGCTTTCGAGTCGGCGTGGCGCGGCGCGGAGAACAACTCGTTCAGAGCCAACTGCATGCGCCCTGCTCGGCGCTGTTGACGTTGCGGCGCAAGCCCGCGAACAACTCGCGTCCCAGCCCGTGCGCATTGTCGTCGGCCTGGATGGGGTCGATCGTGGCGGGCTCGCGCCCGGCCCAGATCGACGGATCGACGCGCGCCTCGAGGGTGCCGGCATCGGCGTCCAGCCGGATGACGTCGCCGCTGCGCACCTTGGCCAGCGCGCCGCCCGCCAGCGCCTCGGGGCTCACGTGGATGGCCGCCGGCACCTTGCCCGAGGCTCCGCTCATGCGCCCGTCAGTGACCAGCGCCACCTTGAAGCCGCGGCCTTGCAGCACCGCCAGCGGCGGCGTCAGCTTGTGCAGCTCGGGCATGCCGTTGGCCTGCGGGCCCTGAAAGCGCACGACCGCGACGACGTCGCGCTCCAGTTGGCCGGCAGCGAACGCGGCGAGCAGTGCCTGCTGGCTGTCGAACACCTGCGCCGGCGCCTCGACCACGTGGCGATCGTCGGGCACCGACGACACCTTGATCACCGCGCGGCCGAGGTTGCCGCTGAGCAGACGCAGGCCGCCGGTGGGCGAGAACGGATCGTCAGCGCGGCGCAGGATGCTGGCGTCGCCGCTGGCCTCGGGCAGGTCGCGCCACTGCAAGTGCCCGCGCGCCAGCTCGGGCACGCGGGCGTAAGCGGCCATGCCGCGGGTGTCGACGGTGTGCACGTCGGCATGCAAGAGGCCGGCCTGCGCCAGCTCGCGCAGCACAAAGCCGGTGCCGCCGGCCGCCTGGAACTGATTGACGTCGGCGCTGCCGTTGGGATACACGCGCGCCAGCAGCGGCACCGCCGACGACAGCTCGGCAAAATCGGTCCAGTCGATCGTGATCCCGGCCGCACGTGCCACCGCGACCCAATGGATCAGGTGGTTGGTCGAGCCGCCGGTGGCCAGCAGCGCAACCATCGCGTTGACGATCACACGCTCGTCGACCAGGCGGCCGATCGGCAGCCGCCGCTGCCCCGGCACGATGGCCAGCAGCGTGCGCACCGCCGCGCGCGTGAGCGCCTCTCGCAGCGCGGTGTTCGGGTGCACGAAGGCCGTGCCCGGCACATGCAGGCCCATGGCTTCGAGCAGCATCTGGTTGCTGTTGGCGGTGCCGTAGAACGTGCACGTGCCCGCACCGTGGTAAGCCGCCTGCTCGGCCTGCAGCAGTGCGTCGCGCCCGACCAGCCCTTGCGCGTGCAGCTCGCGCACCTTGGACTTGTCGGTGTTCGACAAGCCCGAGGCCATCGGACCGGCCGGCACGAACACGCACGGCAAGTGGCCGAAGTGCAGCGCGCCGATCAGCAGCCCCGGCACGATCTTGTCGCACACGCCCAGCAGCAGCGCGCCGTCGAACACGTCGTGGCTAAGCGCGATCGCGGTGCCCATTGCGATGGCGTCGCGTGAGAAAAGCGACAGCTCCATGCCGGGCTGGCCCTGCGTGACGCCATCGCACATGGCCGGCACGCCGCCTGCTACCTGCGCGGTGGCGCCCAGCGTGTGCGCCTCGTCGCGGATCCATGACGGAAAGCGCTCGTATGGCTGGTGCGCCGACAGCATGTCGTTGTAGGCGGTGACGATGGCCAGGTTGGGCGCTCGCTCGGCGACGATGCGCAGCCGATCGTCGCCCGGCAGCGCCGCAAACGCGTGCGCCACGTTGGCGCACCCGAGGCGGTCGGAGCCGCGCGGCCGCGAGGCCAGGCGTTCCACCCGCTCGAGGTAGGCGCGGCGTGGCGCGGCACTGCGCTGCGCGATGCGCTGCGTCACCTGCTGGATGGTGGGATGCATGGAGAGCGCTCAGTGTGTGAATTGATTCTGGGCGAACCCCAGTTGTGTGGTCAATTACTGCAACGGGCCGCGTCGGCTCTGGCATTCTTGATGCCGATGGACATCAGCTTGACGCGGCGCGATCCCGAGGAAATGCTCCTGCGCGCCACCGCTCAATGGGGCGGACGGGACGATTTGTGGGTGTTCGGCTACGCATCGTTGATCGCACGGCCGGAGTTTGAGGCCACCGAACACCGCGTCGGGCACGTGCATGGCTGGCACCGCGCGTTGCGCATGCGCTCTCGCGTCAACCGCGGCACGCCCGAGTTGCCGGGCCTGGTGTTCGCGCTGCTGCCGGGCGGCTCGTGCCACGGCGTGGCCTACCGCGTGCCGCGGCGCCGCGCCGCCGCCGAGCTCGAGCGGCTGTGGCGCCGCGAGATGCCGTCGGCCGTGTACGACCCGCGCTGGCTGCCGTGCCGCACGTCGCACGGCGAGGTGCGCGCGCTGGCCTTCACACTGAGCCGGCGCAGCCCGAGCTTCGTCGAAACATTGGCCGACCGCGACCTGTTGCACGTGTTCAAGCATGCCAAGGGCCGCTTCGGCACCACGCTCGACTACCTGATCGAGACCGCCGAGGCGCTGCGCCGGCGCGGCCTGCGCGATCGCGAGATCGAGCGCATGGTCGACCTCGCGCGCTCGCACGCACTGGTCTGAACGGCTCAAGCGCCCGCCGGTGCGCGGGTATGCTGCGGGCGATGCACCCAGCCTGGCAGCGATGACGCCGCGTGCACTGGTGCTGGCCGGCCCCACCGCCAGCGGCAAGAGTGCGCTCGCGATGGCGCTCGCACAACACATCGAGCTCGAGATCGTCAGTGTCGATTCGGCGCAGCTGTACCGCGGCATGGACATCGGCACCGCCAAGCCGAGCGCGGCCGAGCGTGCTCAGGTGCCGCATCACCTGATCGACATCCTCGATCCGGCGCAACACTACTCGGCGGCGCGCTTCGCCGGCGACGCGGCACGCCTGATCGGCGAGATCAACCATCGCGGCCGTGTGGCGCTGCTGGTCGGCGGCACGATGCTGTACTTCAATGCACTGCTGCAAGGGCTCGACGCGTTGCCCGAGGCCGACCCGCAGGTGCGCGCGGCCATCGATGCGCAAGCAGCGGCTGAGGGTTGGCCGGCGCTGCATGCGCAACTGGCGCGCGTCGACTCCGACACCGCGGCGCGTCTGGCGACACACGATGCGCAGCGCATCCAACGGGCGCTGGAGGTGTGGCAGGTCACGGGCCAGGCGCTGTCGCAACTGCAGGGCCGGCGCCTGCAGCCAGGCCTGGCGTTGCCGATGATCGCTCTGGAGCCGCTCGAACGCGGCTGGCTGCATGCGCGCATCGCCGAGCGCTTCGACCAGATGCTGCAACGCGGGCTGCTCGAGGAGGTGCGCGCACTGCGCGCACGCGGCGACCTGCGCGCCGCGCTGCCCTCGATGCGCTGCGTAGGCTACCGCCAGGCGTGGCAAGCGCTGGACAGTGGCGTGCTGCAAGGCCTGCGTGAACGCGGCATCGCCGCCACGCGCCAGCTCGGCAAGCGTCAATTGACCTGGCTGCGCTCGATGGCACGCCACAGTGTGGCCTGCGACGAGCCGCAGGCGTCGCAACAGGTGCTTGCCCTCGCGCAACGCTTGTTGACAATGCCGTTGGCGCCACCTTGAGCCCCGCAGGCCGCGGCACGGCCGAAACGCGCTATGGTGCAATGTCTGACCTGAACCCGCATCGACTCATGCAAGCCACAAGGGGCACTTCATGAAGCGGACGTCCATCGCGGCCGTGGCTGCGCTGCTGCTCACCGCGCTCGGGATCGGTGCGCTCTACTGGTATCAGCACCGCGCACAGCCGCCGGCCGAGCGCGCCGCGCCACCCGTGGCCGAGGCACCGGCCGAGCCGGCTGCCAGCGCGCCGCCGGCCATCCGCAATCCGATCGATCCGTCGCTGGCCGCGGCCAGCGCGCCGGTGTCCGGTGACGCCCAGGCGTTGTGGCGGCAGGGCTTGACCGAGCTGCTGGGCCAATCGGCGGTGGTGCGCTTCGTGCAGACCGACGATTTTTCGCACCGCCTGGTCGTCACCGTCGACAACCTGGCGCGCGCGCACGCGGCGCCGCGCTTGTGGCCCGTGAATCCGACGCCCGGGCGTTTCAACGTCAGCGGCGACGGCGAACTGCGCAACATCGCAGCCGAAAATGCCGGCCGCTACACGCCGCTGGTGACCCTCATCAGCGCGGTCGATGCGCGCCAGGCGGCGGCGCTCTACGTGCGCATGTACCCGCAACTGCAAAAGGCCTATGAGGAGTTGGGCTACCCCGGGCGCTACTTCAACGATCGCGTCGTCGAGGTGATCGACCATTTGCTCGACACCCCCGAGCCGGCGGCCGCAGGGCCGCTGGTGCAGCTCACCGAAGTCAAGGGCAGCGTGCCCTCGACACAGCCGTGGCTGCGCTACGAATACGCCGACCCCGGGCTGCAGTCGTTGTCGTCCGGGCAACGCATCCTGCTGCGCGTGGGCCCCGCGCACCGGCAGGCCCTGAAGGCCAAGCTGGTCGAGCTGCGCAAGCTGCTGGCGCGCGCACCGGTTTCACGCTGACACAGGCGTTCGGCTGCCGATCGGCGGCAAACCGCCGATCAGTACGGTTTTCGCCCCGCATCAGCGCGCGCCGAACCCTCAAGCTCGCGCCGAGACTACCGAAAGCGAGGCGTGGCCGCCACTGCGCCGGCCCGCTTCAACAATTTCGGAGCTCGTCATGAAATCGATCGTGCGCCTGTGCGCCGCTGCCGCCGGCTTGGCCTTGAGCCTCGGCGCTGCTGCCTACGACCCCAAGGAAACCATGGCCGACCTCGACGCTCGGCTGGCCAAGATCGGCGCGCCGTCGATCCAGGGCACCGAGAGCGTGGCCGGCAAGACCGTGCCCGCCCTGTACTTCGGCGAGCGCAAGATCAACAACAACTTCGACATCGTCGACGCCGTGCGCAAGGCGCACAACGCCACCGCCACCGTGTTCGTGAAGGACGGCGACGAGTTCGTGCGCGTCAGCACCAACGTGCTGACGCCCGAAGGCAAGCGCGGCGTCGGCACGCAGTTAGCGCGCAACGCGGCCTATGAGACCGTGACCAAGGGCCAGATGTATTGCGGCCCGATCGACGTGCTGGGCACCGCGTTCGACGCCTGCTACAACCCGATCCGCGACGCCGGCGGCAAGATCATCGGCATCAGCTACATCGGCCACAAGAAATAAGACGAGCGCCCACAGGCGAGGGAACCAGCCGATGAACAAGACACTGCGGTCGGTGCATGCGGCGCTCGCTCGCCTGACGGTGGGCGCCCAGATCAGCCTGGCCTTCGGCGCGGTGCTGCTGCTGACGGCGTCGCTGGGCGTGGTGTCCGTGTGGTCGCTGACCCGCCTGAACGACAGCGCCGATGAGCTGAACGTCAAGTGGCTTCGAGGCGTGGGCCAATTGGCACACGCGCGCGCCGCCGTCGTCGAAGCGCGCGAGTTCGAAATCAAGCACAGCCGCACCAGCGACCGCAGCTACCAAAGCGAATACGAAGAGAAGTTCAACAATGCCGTCAAGCTCGCCGACGCGGCGTGGCAGTCGTACCAGACACTGCCCGCGGCCGATGACGACAAGGCACTGGCGGCCGCTCTGGTCAAGGCATGGCAGGCCTACCGCCAGGCGAGTGACAAGGTGCTGAACCTGGGCCGCGCCAAGAAGCAGCAGGACGCGGCCGATATCAGCGACGGCGCGGCCAGCATGACGATCGACGAGACCATCGGAGCCTTGGATCAACTGGTCGACTACAACTTCAAGCACGCCGAACTCGCGGCCGGGCGCGCCGCCTCGACCTATGCGCGTGCGCGCAACACGATGCTGGCTTTGCTCGCTGCGGCGCTGCTGATCGGCCTTGGGCTCTCGGTGTGGTTCACGCGCCGACTGCTCGACCAGCTCGGCGGCCAGCCCGCGCAAGCGGTGGCGATGGCGCGTGCGGTGGCTGACGGTGACCTCACCTCCAGCGTGATGCTTCGGGCCGGCGACAGCCACAGCTTGATGGCCAACTTGATCGCCATGCAGCAAAGTCTGGCACGCACGGTGACCGAGGTGCGCCAAGGGTCGGAGAGTGTGGCCACGGCGAGCACTCAGATCGCTGACGGCAACCAGGATTTGTCGAGCCGCACCGAGCAGCAGGCAAGCGCGCTGCAGCAGACCGCCTCGACGATGGATGAACTGGGCACCACCGTGCACCACAACGCCGACAACGCGCGCCAGGCCAACGAACTGGCCCAGGGCGCGGCCAGCGTCGCCGTCAAGGGCGGCGACGTGATGGGCCAGGTGGTGCAGACGATGAAAGGCATCAACGACAGCAGCCGCAAGATCGCCGACATCATCTCGGTCATCGACGGCATTGCGTTTCAGACCAACATTCTTGCGCTCAACGCAGCGGTGGAGGCCGCGCGTGCCGGCGAGCAAGGCCGCGGCTTCGCGGTCGTGGCCGCCGAGGTGCGCAGCCTGGCCCAGCGCAGCGCACAGGCCGCACGCGAGATCAAGGAGTTGATCACCGCCAGCGTGCAGCGCGTCGACCAGGGCAGCGCGCTGGTCAACCTGGCGGGCAAGACGATGGACGAGATCGTGGCCTCGATCAGCCGCGTCAGCAGCATCGTCGGCGAGATCGCTTCGGCCAGCACCGAGCAGAGCACGGGCCTGGGCCAGGTCAGCCAGGCGGTGCAGCAGATGGACGAAGCGACGCAGCGCAACGCTGCGCTGGTTGAAGAAAGCGCCGCCGCCGCCGACAACCTGAAGCAGCAAGCGCAGCAGCTGGTGCAGGCCGTCGCCGTGTTCCGAGTGAACTGACCCACCCCCGGGCGGCCTGGCGGCCGCCTCCCCCTCCAGGGGGCAACACCGACGGACCAGCAGAGCCGGATCCGTGGTGTTCACTGGGGCACATCGGATCGGATGCGGCGCGCTGGGCCTTGGCGGAGAGCAGTGCGGCATGATGGCCGCATGCTCGAGGTGCGCGCGCTCGTCAAGTCCTATGGCGACGTGCCGGTGTTCCAGCAGGTGTCGCTGCAGATCGCGGCGGGCGAATTCGTCGTGCTGATCGGTGAGTCCGGCGTCGGCAAGTCGACGCTGCTCAACTGCATCGCCGGGCTCGAAGACGCCGACAGCGGCGACATTGCGTTTCGTGGCCAATCGATCGCGGCGTTGGATGCCGATGCGCGCGCACGCTGGCGGCGTCAGCACGTGGGATTCGTGTTCCAGGCTTTTCATGTGCTGCCGCACTTGAGCGTCGCCGACAACGTGGCGTTGCCGCTGTTGCTGCTCGACCGCCCCGATGCCGTGCGCGTGGCGGCGCTGCTGGAGCGCGTGGGCCTGCAGTCGTTGGCCGCGCGTTGGCCGGCGCAACTGTCGGGGGGTCAGCTGCAACGCGTGGCACTTGCGCGCGCGCTGGTGCACCAGCCGGCATTGGTGTTGGCCGACGAGCCCACCGGCAACCTCGATCCGGTGCAAGCCACCCGCACCCTCGAGCTGCTGGCCAGCCAGGTGCGCCAGGAAGGCTCGGCCTGCCTGCTGGTGACGCACTCACCCGCCGCCGCGAAGCTCGCCGATCGCGTGCTGCGGCTGGAGCCCGCGGGCGTGGTCGACGCATCGGCGATCCGCTGAGGGCCAACGCAACCTCAATTGGCCACGGCGGCGCGCCGTACCATCGGTGCCATGTCGCAACAGCCTGGATGGGCCCTGCGCGCGTTGTCGGTACCGGAATGGCGCTTGCATCCGTGGCGGCACGCGGCGGTGGCGCTGGCCGTCGCGGTGGGGGTGGCGCTGGCATTTTCAGTGCATCTGATCAACGCCTCTGCGCTGTCGGAGTTTGCCGGCGCCGTGCGCGCCGCCAATGGCGAACCCGACCTGACGATCGCCGCGCGCACGCGCGAAGGCTTCGACGACGCATTGATCGAATCCCTGCTGCGCGACGAAACGGTGCGCGTGGCCAGTCCGGTGGTCGAGCTCGACGTCGCGGCGCGCGCCGCGGCGGGTGCCGAGGCAGTGTCGCTGCGCGTGCTCGGCATCGACGCGCTACAGGTGGCCGGCGTCGCACCGGCGTTGCTGCCGCGCGTGGACGCCGCGCAAGATCGCCTGGCGGTGCTCGACCCGGACGCTGTCTTCGCCAACGCCGCGGCGTTGCGCCGGCTGGATGCGCGCGTCGGCGATGCGATCGAGCTGCGCGGCCCCGCGGGGTGGCAGCGCCTGCGCATCGCCGGCACGCTGGCGGTGGGGGGCCCTGCGCTGCTGGTGCTCGACATCGCGGCTGCGCAGGCACGACTGGGCATGCCCGGGCGCCTGTCGCGCATCGATCTGCGATTGATGCCCGGCATTGCGGCCGAGCGCTGGCTGCGCGGGCGGCAATGGCCCGATGACGTGCGCGTGGCCGCTGCGGACGAGGCCGAGCAGCGGCTGTCGAACCTGTCGCGCGCCTATCGCGTGAACTTGAGCGTGCTGGCGCTGGTGGCGCTGCTGGTCGGCGCCTTTCTCGTCTACTCGGTACTGGCGCTGTCGGTGGCTCAGCGCACGCCGACCTTTGCATTGCTCGGCGTGCTCGGCTTGACGGCGCGGCAACGCCGCGCGTGGGTGCTCGCCGAGGCGTCGTGCGTCGGTGCGGTGGGCAGTGCGCTGGGGTTGCTGGCCGGTGCCGGCATGGCTTGGCTCGCGCTGCGTGCCCTCGGCGGTGACCTCGGCGGCGGCTACTTCCCGGGCGCCGCGCCACGTTTGCAGATCGATGTGTGGACACCATGGTTGTACGGCGCGCTGGGCACGGTCGCGGCCATCGGCGGCGCTTGGTGGCCTGCGCGCGCGGCCGGTCAGCTGGCGCCGGCGCAGGCGCTGAAGGGCCTGTCGAGCCTGGGGCCGGCCCGTTCGCGCTTGCTGCCCGCGATGGCATTGCTGGCGTCGGCGGCGGTGCTCGCGCTGTTGCCGCCGTGGCGCGGCTTGCCGTTGGCCGCCTATGCGTCGGTGGCCGCGTTGTTGGCGGGCGGCGTGGCGCTGGTGCCGGCCACCGTGCAGGCGCTGCTGGCGCGCCCCATCGCCACCTCGCACCCGCTGCTGCTGCTGGCCTGGCATCGCGCGCGGCACCAGCGCCACACGGCCAGCGCCGCGGTGGCCGGCGTGGTGGCCAGCGTCGCGCTGTCGGTGGCCCTGCTGGTGATGGTGGGCAGCTTTCGCGACGCCGTGTCGTCGTGGCTCGATTCCGTGCTGCCGGCGGACCTGTACTTGCGAACGGTCGGCGGCGCGGCAGCGGGCGACGCCAACACGTTGCCGAGCGCGTTCGCCGGCCAGGCCGCGTCGATTCCCGGCGTGGCGCGCGTGCGCACCTCGCGCGTGCGCGCGCTGCCGCTCGACCCGCAGCGCCCACCGGTCGCGTTGATCGTGCGGCCGGTCGACCGCGCAGCCAACGCCCTGCCCTGGATCGGCGACGTGTTGCCCGCTGGCGATGCCGATGTGTTCGTCAGCGAGCCGGCCGCCGCGCTGCAGGGCTGGCACGTCGGCGACGCGATCGCACTGCCGCTGCCCGACGGCCCGCAACGCCTGCGCGTGGCGGGCATCTGGCGCGACTATGCGCGGCAGTTCGGCGCGCTGGTGATCGACCCGTCGTTGTGGCGTCTGCACGGCGGTGATGACCGCCTCAACGAAGCCGCCGTGTGGTTGCAGCCGGGCGCTGACGCATCGATCGTGACGCAACGGCTGCGTGCGCTGGCCGGCCCCGACGTGCCGGTGGACACCGCGAGCGCTGGCGAATTGCGCGCGCTGTCGTTGACCATCTTCGACCGCAGCTTTGCCGTCACGCGCTACCTGCAGGTGGTGGCGATCGCGGTGGGCCTGGTAGGCGTGGCGGCCAGCCTGTCGGCCCAGGTGCTGGCGCGGCGCAAGGAGTTCGGTCTGCTGGTGCACCTGGGTTTGACGCGCGCCCAGGTGCTGGCCATCGTCTGCGGCGAAGCGGCCGCGTGGCTGGCGGCGGGCGCGCTGCTCGGCGTGGCCATCGGCATCGCGGTCAGCGTCGTGCTCGTGCACGTGGTCAACCCGCAGAGCTTTCACTGGACGATGCCGCTGCACGTGCCGTGGCTGCGCGTGGCCATGCTGGGCGTGACCGTGCTCGTGCTCGGCGTGGCGACGGCCGCGCTGGCCGCGCGCCACGCCGCGTCGCGCTCAGCGGTGCTTGCCGTGAAGGAAGACTGGTGAGGCGCCGCACGCTGCTGGCCGCGCTGCCGGCTTGCGCGCACGCGCAGCCCGACGATGACGACACCGTGCGCGCAGGCCGTGTGCTGCGCTGGCCGCGCGACCACGGCGCGCATCCGGGCGCGCGCAACGAATGGTGGTACGCCACCGGCTGGCTCGACGGGGCCGCGGCGCCGATCGGGTTCCAGATCACGTTCTTTCGACACCGCACCGGGTTGGCGGCAGGGTTGCAGAGTCGTTTCGCGCCGCGCCAGCTGCTGTTTGCGCACGCCGCGCTGAGCGACATCGCCGCCAGCCGCCACTTGCAGGCGCAACGCATGCAGCGCTGGTCGGGCGACGAGCAGGCGGCCGACGCGCATGCGATGCGCAGCGACACCGACGTCCGACTGGGCCGCTGGTCGTTGCAGCGCGAGTCGGCTGCGGGAGCGGCCGATCGCTACCGCGCGCGCGTCGGCGGCGCCGATGCGCCGTTCAGCCTGCAATTGGAGCTGCTGGCCACGCAGCCGCTGTTGCCGCAGGGTGTGGCGGGCTGGTCGCGCAAGGGCCCGTTGCCACAGCAGGCCAGCCACTACTACAGCCTGCCGCACCTGCATGTGCAGGCGCTGCTCGAGCGCGACGGCAGGCGCTCTTCGCTGCAAGGCAGCGCGTGGCTCGACCACGAGTGGAGCGACGAATACCTGCCGCCCGAAGCCGTGGGCTGGGACTGGATCGGCATCAACCTCGAAGACGGCGGCGCGCTGATGGCGTTTCAGCTGCGCCGCGCGGACGGCAGCGCGCTGTGGGCCGGCGGCAGCCATCGCGCTGCGGACGGCCGGGTGCGCACCTTTGCAGCGGACGAATTGCGCTTCACGCCGCAACGCTGGTGGACCAGCGCCGCATCGCAGGCGCGCTACCCGGTGCAGTGGTCGATCGATACGCCGGCCGGCCGCTTCATGGTGCGCGCACTGATGGATGCGCAGGAGCTCGACGGTCGCATGAGCAACGGCGCCCTCTACTGGGAAGGCTTGTCCGATCTGCTGGACGACGGCGGGCGTCGGGTCGGGCGCGGCTACCTCGAGATGACGGGCTATGGCGCGCGGCTGATGATGTAGCCGCAGACACTTCGGCGCTCAAGCCGCCAGCGCGGCACCCCGTTCCTGCGCGATCAATTGGGCGAGCACGCGGCGAAAGTGCGCCAGCGGCGCATCGGCGGCGATCGGGTGCATGCGAAAGGCGGGGTCGGCCTCGAAGGTGCGCTGTTGCTGCTCGATGATCGCCTTGTCCTCGTGGAAGCCTTCGACCATGCTGTCGTGCAGCGACAGCGCGATGGTGGAGTCGTCGAGGTTCCAGTTGTGCAGGTAGTTCCAGAAGAAGTGCGTCGTGCGCGCGCTCTCCGGTGTGAAGAACTGGCAGTTGCGGTACTGCCGGGCCTGCGAGAGGTCGCCACGCTCGATGCCCGACCCCGCAGGTGCGAATCCCGACTCGAGAAAGAAGATGCCAGGGATGTGCATCGTGCCGACGTTCCAGCGGTCGATGCGTGCGTCGCTGCGAGTGACCTTGCGGTGGAACGGCGGCACCTCGGCGTTCATGTGCATGCGCTTGACGCGAAAGCCCCGCGGCTGGCGCTCCACTTCGACGGGCCTGGTCTTGAACGCGTACTCCTCCGAGCCTCCGAGCGTGTGCCGGTGGACGAACGCGAGGTGCGAAAAGTCGGCCAGGTTGTCGACGATCAACAGGTAGTTGGCGTCGTAGTGCAGGTAGTCGGGCACGCCGCGCCATCCCGACTCGCGCAGGTAGGGGAAGTCGACGATCAGGTTCTCGTCGGCCTGCGCGGCCTCACCCATCCAGACCCACACCAGCGAATCGCGCTCGATGACGGGATGGCTGCGCACACCCAGGCCCTTGGGAATGACATCCTGGCCCGGGATCTGCACGCAGGCACCCGTGCCGTCGAACTTCAGGCCGTGGTACATGCAGCGTACGCAGTCGCCCTCGAGCCGGCCACGCGACAGCTGCGCGCCGCGGTGGCAGCAGCGGTCGTCGAGCGCAACCACGCGTCCCGAATCGCCCTTGTAGAGCACCAGCGGCTGCTCGAGGATCGTGCGCGCAAGCAGGCGGCCGTCGATCAACTCGTGGGCCCAGGCCGCCACATACCAGCAGTTGCGCAGGTACTCGTTGCGAAGGTGCAGGTCGTCGCCAGCCATGCGCATCGTCTTGCTCCTCGTCGGGTTCAGGCGCGCTTCACGCGGCACCTGGGGAGCGATCGTAGCGCGGCGGCTACTTCTTCGAGGTTTCGCGGTGGGCTTCGCCGCTGCGGCGCGGGCGAATCGGTGCGGCACGCACGCAATTGCGGCCGGCCTTCTTGGCGGCATACAGCGCCAGGTCGGCATCGTGCACCAACGCGTCGAGCGTGCGGTCGTCGCCGCCATAGGACGCCACGCCCACGCTGACCGTGATGCCCACTTTCTCGCCGTGCCAATCGAGCCGGCCGCCGGCCACCCGCTCGCGAATGCGCTCGGCGACGTCGAGCGCGCCCAGCGGATCGGTGTGCGGCAGCAGGATCACCATCTCCTCGCCGCCGAAGCGCGCCATCAAGTCGGTGGTGCGCAACGTCGCGCGCACCGCGCGCGCGATGGCCACCAACAGCTTGTCGCCGCACAGGTGACCATGCAGGTCGTTGATCGACTTGAAGTTGTCGGCGTCGATCAGCAGCAGCGCGGCGTCTTCGCCGTAGCGCTTGCAGCGCTGCCATTCGCGCTCGGCGATCTCGAAGAAATAGCGCCGGTTGTGCACGCCGGTGAGCGCGTCCTGCGTGGCCAGCACGGCCAAGCGCGCGCGTGCGCGCTCCAGTTGAAACAGCAGGCGCAACACCACGGCGCCGATGGTCGGCACCAGGATCAGCGCCGACAGCGCCCCGACCTGGGCCGCCACCGTCGGCGAGCCCTTGCCCAGCCCCATCACCAGCAGCGGTGCCATCATTGCGAAGATCGGTACCAGGGCCACCGTGACCAGCACCAGCGAGGGCACGAAGCCCAGCTGCACCAGCGTGCGGCTGGCGCGTGTGATCCAGTCTGTTTGCGATGGCAGTTCGTGCGACACGATGCAACGATTATCACCGTCTGGCATGAACGCGCCATCGACGCGGGCACCACGTTCATAGTGCGCAACACCGCTCATCCGACTTGACCCCCTTATTCGAATGCCCAGGAAATTCCCCATACAGGTGCTGACACGCAGCACCTGGGCCGCCGCGGACATTGCGGCGTCGCGTTTCCCGCAACGCGGGCTTGACGCCAACGGCAGATGGCTATTACAGTGATATCACTTCAATAGCTACGGAG
Organism: Burkholderiales bacterium; assembly: GCA_044445225.1. Lineage (GTDB taxonomy): Bacteria > Pseudomonadota > Gammaproteobacteria > Burkholderiales > Burkholderiaceae_C > JAEUPI01. The sequence goes on along the minus strand of JBIODO010000038.1, from coordinate 30 downwards.
GCCGCATGCAACCCCGTGCCGAACGCCGCC
>JBIODO010000037.1:0-16542 GCA_044445225.1 Burkholderiales bacterium | reverse complement strand
CGGTGCCCGCCGGTGATGCCTTCGGCGTACTCGTGTACGACGACGCCGAGCACTGCAAGGGCGCGCGTCTGGCCGGTGCCGGCAACAGCGCCCGCAATCCCAACACCGTGCCGCTGGCCGCGGGCGCGTTGACCACGGTGGAATTCATGTATGTCAAGGCCAACAAGGAATCGTGCCTGTTGCGCTGGTCGTTCACGCCGGCGGCGGGCAAGTCGTATCTGGTCAACGGCGGCGGCTACACCACCGGCTGCCGCGCCGCGCTGCTCGACGCCACCAACCCTGACTCGATGGCCGCACCGGCGGGAGCCGTGCGCCGCAACGAGAAGGGCAACGCCTGCGTGCCGATGGCGCAGGCGCGGCCGGTCGGCGCCAACACGGCCCAAGGCGGGCAAGACCAGGGTGCCGCCGTGCTGCGCCCGGGTGCAAACTCCGACGATCTGCAAGGCTTGATCCCGCAATGAACACGACCCGTTTGGTGCAAGGCGCGCTGGCGCCGCTGCTGGCCGGATTCGCCGTCGCCAGTGCGCACGCGCTCACCGCCGAGCAGGTGTATGCGAAGGTGTCGCCCAGTGTTTGGCGGGTGGTGACCTACGATGCCGACAACCTGCCGCTGGGCCAGGGCAGCGGCGTGGTTGTGGGTACCGAGGCCATGGTCACCAACTGCCATGTCCTGGCCAAGGCCAAGCGGGTGGCCGTGAAGCGCGAGAAGGAGACGCTCGACGCCAAGCTGGCGATGTGGGACGTCAAGCGCGACCTCTGCCAACTGCGCGTGGTGGGGCTCAAGGCACCGGCGGTCTGGGTGGCCGATTCAAAACAAGTCGCGGTCGGCCAAAACGTGTTCGCGGTCGGCAACCCCAAAGGACTCGAATTGACGATGAGCGCCGGCCTGGTGTCGTCGCTGCGTCGCAATACCGCGGGCCAGCTGGTGCTGATCCAGACGTCGGCTGCGATCTCCGGAGGCTCCAGTGGCGGCGGCTTGTTCGACTCGCAAGGCAACTTGGTCGGGCTCACGACGCTCGGCTCGGTCAGCGGCGACGCGCAAAACCTGAACTTCGCCATTCCCGCGGAATGGGTGCGCGAGCTGCCTGCTCGACATGCCGCTGCGGCGGCCTCTGCTGCGGGCGCCGGCAGCACCGCCGCCGCGGCGTCGGGGGGCTCGACGCCGGTGGGCGCGACCAACGACCGCACGTTCCAGCAGAGCGCCGACGCGCCACGCTGATGAGGCCGCGCCCGCAGGCGCGGTAAGCTGCCGGCCTGCAGGCCGCGCGGCCTAAAGTCTTGACATTCCAGGCGAAGGGATCGGCATGCTCGCGCTTCACCACTACCCCGGCAACGCGAGCATGATCCCGCACATCCTCCTGCACGAGCTGAAGGTGCCGTTCGAGCTCAAGCTGGTCAATCGCACGCAGGGCGCGCACAAGTCGCCCGCTTACCTGAAGCTCAATCCGAACGGTCTGATCCCGGTGCTCGAAGACGGGCCCCTGGTGCTGTACGAAACGGCGGCCATCTGCCTGCACCTGGTCGACACCCACCCGCAAGCCGGCCTGGCGCCTGCGCTGGGCACGCGAGAACGCGCTCACTTCTACAAGTGGCTGATCTGGATGACCAACTCGCTGCAGGCGACGATGGTGCCGTACTTCTACCCCGAGCGCTCGATCGACGAGGGCAACGAAGCGGGCGCCGCACAGGTGCGCAATCACGCGCAGGCGCGCATCGGCGAGTTGCTCGGCCACCTCGACGCGCAACTCGCATCACACAGACAACCCTGGTTGCTGGGCGCGGTCTACAGCGCGCTGGACCCCTATGCCTTCGTGCTGTGCCGCTGGACGCGCGGCTTCAAGGGGCCGGCTGCCAGGCCGGCACGCGAGTCGGCGCAGCTCGGGCCCTACCTGCAGCGCATGCTGGCGCGGCCGGCGGTGCAGCGGGTGCTGGCCGACGAAGGACTCGCGCAGCCCTGGGTGTAGCGGCCGGCGAACGACCGCCCGGTCAGCTCATCGGCACGCCCAGCCGCTCGCCCCAGCAACGCGTCAGCGGGCTCAGCGGCCGCGCGGTGCGCCGCTCGTTGAGCACCGCGCGACCGAGGGACCGAGCGCCCGGGTCGGCGGCGGCCGCGGCGAGCAGCGTCTGGTCGATCAGGTCGCGCTGCGCGTGGCTGCCGCCGAAGCGTTGCGCCTTGCCGCGCACCGCATACAGCGCCTGCGCGGCGGCCACCGGCTCGCCGCGCGCCAGCGCCAGCAGCGCGCGCATCAGCGGCGCCCCGACCTCGCGCGCCATCGCGTGGTTGCTGCGCGGCGCATCGTCGGCGGCCAGCGCGCGGGCGGCGCAGCGCGCCACCCAATGTTCGGCGCGCGCACCGTCGTCGGCGGCCAGCATCGCCAACAGCGCGTGCACGTCGTTGAACGCGTAGTAGCCGGCACTGTCGTCGGCCAGATCCCACGTCGCCACCAGATCGGCGCAGCGCTGGCGCACGTCGACCCCGAGCAAATGCAGCCGCCACAGGATCGATGCCGCGTCCACGCGCTGCAGCGTCACCTGCAGCGTGTCGACGGCCAGGTGGGCATCGACCAGCCGCAGCACGCCGGTGTCGTCGAGCCCCTCGAGGCGAAACAATGCGAGATGCCACCACAGGTGGCAGGCGTAGCCGTTGCCTTCGGCCCAGGCGCCCTGGTGCTGGCGCAGCCAGGCGGCGCCGTCGTCGAAGCGGCCCTGCATCTCCATCACGTGCGCCACCGCGTGAATCGCCCACGGCGAGCGCGCATCGAGCGCCAGAGCACGCCGGCCCGCCTCTTCGGCTTGCGCTTGAAGATTGCACTCCTCCAGGCCGAACGCGTGCAGCGCCAGCACGTGCGGGTACAGCGGATCGGCGTCGTCCCACTCCGGCAGCGCGCGCGCGGGTCGGGCGCGCAGGTTGATGGCGTCACCACGGTAGAAGTCCCACAGATGCGCCCACTGCAGCGCCAGCGCGTCGCGCGGGTGGTCGAGCAGCCACTCGTCCCACAGCGCGCAGGCGTCATGCCAGCGGCCTTCGAGCACGCGCTGGGTCGCCTCACAGTGCGCGCGCTCACGTGCCGGCGCGGCGGCCAGCAACAGTTGTGCGCGCTCCAGGTCGGCGCGGGCGTCGGCCAGCAGCGAAGGCTCGGTCAGGCTCAGCAGGAAGCCGGCCTTCATCACGTGCGGCAGCGGCCAGCGCGGGTCGTGAGCGATCGCGCGGTCAAGGTCGGCCAACGGCGGGTCGTAGAACGACATCATCCGCCACAGCGCTTTCTCCACGGCGTCGCGCGCGGCCGGCGAATCGGTGCCGATCAGGTTGCCGCGAGCATCCTTCAAGGCCATACGGCACTCTAACCCGCCGCCGCCACCGGTCTGTGCCGGCGGTCCCCTGCACACCTGGGGAATCACGGGGCCAATCCCCATGCGGGCCGCACGGGATGGTGCTTCAATAGGCGCCCCGCCGGCCCTTGAGGAGACGCATTCCATGATTCCCGCTGGTTTCGAGTACCACGCGCCGCGCTCGGTGGCCGACGCGGTCAAGCTGCTGGGCAGCCTCGGCCCCGACGCCAAGCTGCTAGCCGGCGGCCACAGCCTGCTGCCGATGATGAAGCTGCGCTTCGCGCAGCCCAGCGCATTGATCGACCTCGGCAAGATCGCCGATCTGCGCGGCATCGCGCAATCGGGCAACGAGATCCGCATCGGCGCGATGACCACCGAGCACGAGTTGCTCAATTCCAAGCTGCTCGCCGACAAGCTGCCCCTGCTGGTCGAGGGCGTGAGCCAGATCGCTGACCCGCAGGTGCGCTACCGCGGCACGATCGGCGGCGACATTTGCCACGGTGACCCGGCCAACGACCATCCGACCTTGATGCTGGCGCTCGACGCATCGTTCGTGTTGATCGGGCCGAAGGGCGAGCGCGTGGTCAAGGCCGAAGGCTTTTTTGTCGGCGTGTATGCCACGCTGTCGGAGACCGACGAAATCCTGACGCAGATCCGCATCCCGATCCCGGCCGCTGGCAGCGGCTGGTCGTATGCCAAGTTCAAGCGCAAGACGGGCGATTTCGCCACCGCCGCTGCCGCTGTATTGCTGCAGATGAAGAGCGGCAAGGTCGCCAAGGTGGCGATCACATTGACCAATGTCGGACCGACACCGATCAAGGCCAGCAAGGCCGAGCAGCACCTGGTGGGCAAGCCGATCGACGACGCGAGCCTCAACGAAGCGGCGCGCTTGGCGATGGCCGCGTGTTCACCCACCCACTGTCCGCGCGGCTCACCGGACTACAAGACCGCGATGGCCGGCGAGATGACGCGACGCGCGCTGCAGAGCGCGCTCGCGCGCGCCAAACCCTGAGCTCGCAGAGATAAGGAACATCCACCATGGCGAACACGCACAAGGTCTCTTTCAAGCTCAATGGCAAGGCGGTCGACGTCACGGTCGAAGCGCGCGAGTTGCTGATCTACACGCTGCGCGAGCGGCTCGCGCACACCGGCCCGCACATCGGCTGCGAAACCTCGCACTGCGGCGCCTGCACGGTCGACGTCGACGGCATGTCGGTCAAGGCGTGCACGATGCTGGCGGTGCAATGCGACGGCTCCGAGGTGCTCACCATCGAAGGCTTCGAACAGGGCGGCGTGCTGCACGCGCTGCAGCAGGCCTTTCACGAAGAGCACGGCCTGCAGTGCGGCTACTGCACGCCGGGCATGATCACCCGCGCCTACCGGCTGCTCCAGGAGAACCCCAACCCGAGCGAGCAGGAGATCCGCTACGGCATCGCGGGCAACCTGTGCCGCTGCACCGGTTATCAAAACATCGTCAAGGCCGTGCAGTCGGCTGCGAAGAAGCTCGCAGCCGCGCAAACCGCCGCCGCCTGACCCAACGAACGAATCCACCGGAGACACGCCATGGGCGACCTGTCCGATCTGAAGGAACGCGAAGACAAGCTGCAGGGCATGGGCACCTCGCTGCTGCGCAAGGAGGATGCCAAGTTCATCCGCGGCCAAGGCACCTACGTCGACGACATCAAGCTGCCGGGCATGCTGTTCGGCGCGCTGGTGAGGAGCCCCTACGCGCACGCGCGCATCAAGGGCATCGATAAGTCCAAGGCGCTGGCCTGCCCCGGCGTGGTGGCGGTGTTGACCGCCGACGACCTGAAGCCGGTGAACCTGCACTGGATGCCCACCGTCGGCGCTGACGTGCAGGCCGTACTGGCCGACAAGAAGGTGCACTTCCAGCTGCAGGAAGTGGCGATGGTGCTGGCCAGCGACCGCTATGCCGCCTACGACGGCGCCGCACTGGTGGAGGTCGACTACGAAGAGCTACCGGCGATCGTCGACCCGAAGAAGTCGATGGACAAGGACGCGGTGATCATCCGCGAGGACATCGCCGACAAGAAAGAAGTCGGCCACGGCCCGCGCACGCACCCGAACCACATCTTCACCTGGGAAGCCGGCAACAAGGCGGCCGCCGATGCCGCCTTCAAGAGCGCCGAAGTCACCGTGCGCGAAGAGATCCTGAACCCGCGCGTACATCCCTGCCCGCTCGAAACCTGCGGCTGCGTGGCGTCGTTCAACAAGGCCACCGGCTATCTGACGCTGCACGTGACGACGCAGATCCCGCATCTGTTCCGCACCGTGCTCGCGATGCTGTCGGGCGTCGCCGAGAGCAAGATCCGCGTGATCGGAAACGACATCGGCGGCGGCTTCGGCAACAAGGTGCCGATCTATCCGGGCTACGTGGTCGCCACCGTCGCCTCGATCGTCACCGGCGTGCCGATCAAGTGGATCGAGTCGCGCATCGACAACATCTCGACCACCGGCTTCGCGCGCGACTACCACGGCGTCGGCGAACTCGCCGCCGACAAGGACGGCCGCATCAAGGGCCTGCGCTTCACGGCGTTGGCCGACCACGGCGCGTTCAACTCGCACGTGTCGGCCAGCAAGCTGCCGGCGGGGTTGTTCTCGATCTGCACGGGCTCGTACGCGATCCCCAATGCGTACTGCCGCGTCGACGCGGTCTACACCAACAAGGCGCCGGGCGGCGTGGCGTATCGATGCTCGCTGCGCGTGACCGAAGCGATCTACCTGATCGAACGCATGATGGACGTGCTGGCGCAAAAGATCGGCGTCGACAAGGCCGAGATCCGGCGCCGCAACTTCGTGCAGGCCGAGCAGTTCCCGTACACCACGTCGCTCGGCTGGACGCTCGACTCAGGGGCATACCACACCGCACTCGACAAGGTGCTGAAAGCGGTCGACTACGAAGGTCTGCGCAAAGAGCAAGCCGCCAAACGCGCCGACCCCAACAGCCCGACGCTGATGGGCATCGGCATCTCCACCTTCACCGAGATCGTCGGCGCCGGGCCGACCAAGGTGTGCGACATCCTCGGCATCGGCCTGTTCGACAGCTGCGAGATCCGCGTGCACCCCACCGGCGGGGTGATCGCTCGGCTGGGCACGATGACCCAAGGCCAGGGCCACGCCACCACCTACGCGCAGATCATCGCCACCGAGCTCGGTTTGCCGGCCAGCGACATCGTCGTCGAAGAAGGCGACACCGACAAGGCGCCGTACGGCGCCGGCACCTGGGGCTCGCGCTCGACGCCGGTGTCCGGTGCCGCCACCGCGGTGGCGGCGCGCAAGATCAAGGACAAGGCCAAGAAGATCGCCGCGCACTTGCTCGAAGTCGGCGAGGGCGACCTCGAATGGGAAATCGACCGCTTCAAGGTCAAGGGCAACCCGACGCAGGCCAAGACGATGAAAGAGATCTGCATGGTCTCGCACACCGGCAACCTGCCGGCGGGCATGGAACAGGGCCTGAACGCAGTGGCCTACTACGACCCGCCGAACCTGACTTTCCCGTTCGGGGCGTACCTGTGCGTGGTCGACGTCGACAAGTTCACCGGCGGCATCTCCGTGCGGCGCTTCTATGCGCTCGACGACTGCGGCACGCGCATCAACCCGATGGTGATCGAGGGGCAGATCCACGGCGGCCTGACCGAGGCGTTCGCGGTGGCTTTTGGCCAGCAGATCCCGTTCGACGACCACGGCAACCACCTGGGCAACAGCCTGGTCGACTACTTCCTGCCCACGTCGATGGAAACGCCGCATTGGGAAACCGACCACACGGTGACACCGTGCCCGCACCACCCGCTGGGCGCCAAGGGCGTGGCCGAGTCGCCGCACGTGGGCGGCATACCGTGCTTCAGCAACGCGGTGATCGATGCGTTTGCGCACCTGGGCGTCACGCACATGGACATGCCGCACAACGCGTTCCGCGTCTGGGAAAAGCTCAACGAACTGGGCGTCAACAAGCGAACGGGCCACTGCGCGTGACGACCACGACCCCACGATGAAGGTTCAACTCGAGAAGTCGTATGCGATGCCCGCGCCGGCCGACACGGCGTGGGCATTGCTGCAAGACATCGAAGGCGTGGCCGGTTGCATGCCGGGCGCCAAGATCACCGAGCGCATCGACCCCCAGCACTACAAGGGCACGGTGGCGGTGAAGCTCGGGCCGGCGAGCCTGTCGTTTCGCGGCGCGATCGAGGTCAAGGGCATCGACACGGCAGCCAAGAGCCTGCACCTGTTCGCCAAAGGCACCGACACCACGGGAGGTTCGGCCGCATCGATGGACCTGACCGCGCGCGTCGAGGCGGTCGACGGCGCGAGCTGCAACCTGGTGGGCACCAGCGAGGTATCGATGAGCGGCAAGGCCGCCACCTTCGGCGGCCGTGTGATGGGGCCGGTGGCCGATCAGATATTGGGCCAGTTCGCCGCCAATTTCTCAGCCAAAGTGCAGGCGATGCAGGCGCAGTCGGCAGCGCCGGCCTCAGCCGGTGGCGCGGCGTCGAGTTCGACGGCGATGGCCTCCGCCGCCGCCGAGCCCAAACCGCTGAACGGCCTGGCGTTGATGTGGGCCGTGTTCAAGGGTTGGCTGAGCTCGTTGTTCGCCACCAAGAAGTCATGAGCGCCGCACGGCCGCTCCGAAGGCGCTCGCTCCCCCTCGGGGGGACGGACCGAAGGTCCAAGGGGGTCACATAGTCTCGGCTCGAGCGATCGAGCTGGCTGCGCTTCAGCACGAGCTCGCTCGCGCCGGCTACATCGCCGAGCCGCCACTGGCCGCCGCGCTGCTGCTGATGCAGGACCTGCAGCGCCCGCTGCTGCTGGAAGGCGACGCGGGTGTAGGCAAGACCGAGGTCGCCAAGGTACTGGCCGAAATCCGCGGCACGCGGCTGATCCGCCTGCAGTGCTACGAGGGGCTCGACGCGCACGCCGCGATGTACGAGTGGAACTACCAGCGCCAGCTGCTGGCGATCAAGCTGCTCGAGCACGACGAGCGCGGCCTGCAGCAAAAGGAGCAGGACATCTTCTCCGAGCGGTATCTGCTCAAGCGCCCGCTGCTCGAGGCGATCACCGGCGATGCGCCGCCCGTGCTGCTGATCGACGAGATCGACCGCGCCGACGAGGCGTTCGAGGCCTATCTGCTCGAGCTGCTGTCGGACTTCCAACTGTCGATCCCCGAACTCGGCACCGTGCACGCGACGCACCGGCCGTGGGTGGTGATCACCTCCAACGGCACGCGCGAATTGTCCGACGCGCTGCGGCGGCGCTGCCTGTACCAGTACATCGACTATCCCGACTACGACAAGGAACTGGCGATCGTGCGCAAGAAGGCGCCCGAGGTGGCGCCGGCGCTGGCGCAGCAGATCGTCGCTTTCGTGCAGGGCGTGCGCCGCATGGAGTTGCAAAAGCGCCCCGGCATCGCCGAGACGCTCGACTGGACCGCGGCGCTGCTGCGGCTGGGCGTGTCGAGCCTCGATGTCGATGGCGCCGAACGCATCCTCGACACGCTCAGTGCGCTGATCAAGACGCGTGACGACCGCGCAGCATTTCCGCGCGAGGTCGTCGCGCGACTGGCGGCCGCGTGCTGAACCCCGCCGGCACCGCCGCGCTGGAGGCCCGCGCCAGCGATCGGCTCGCCGGCTTTCCCACGTTCCTGCGCGCCAACGGCTTCGCGGTCGGCGGCGGCGACGCGGTGCAGGTGCTGCGCACCGCCGAGCGCGTGGGCGTGCTCGATCCCCACGTGCTGCGCTGGAGCCTGCAGGCACTGCTGTGCGGCCGCAGCGATGAATGGCGGCGCTTTCCCGAGCTGTTCGACGCCTGGTTCCTGCCGGCCAATCGCTGGCAGCAACTCGAGCGCCGCGGCGCCGAGCCCGGCTTGAGCGGCGAGCAGCCCGATGGCGGCGCGGACGAGCACGACGAACACGTCGACGACAGCACCGCGCGCCCGCGCCGCGCTGCCAGCCGCGACGCGGTACTCAGCTCGGCCGACTTTCGCGCGCTGACCGAACGCGAGCACGCGCTGGACATCGAAGCCTTGATGCGCCGCTTCGCCCGTCAGCTCAAGCCGATCCGCCTGCGCCGCCAAACACGCTCGCGCACCGGACGCCAGCTCGACCTGCCCGCGACGATCCGCCGCAGCGTGGCCAGCGGCGGCACGCCGTTGCACCTGGCGTGGCGCGACCGCCGGCGCGTCAAGCCTCGGCTGGTGCTGCTGATCGACGTCAGCCGCTCGATGGCGCTGTACAGCTTCTTCTACCTGCGGCTGGCGCGCGCGCTCAGCGCCGAGTGGGCCGACATCCACAGCTTCATCTTCCACACCGGCGTCACCGCGGTGTCACAGGCGCTGCACGACCCCGATCCGTGGCGTGCGCAGGAGCGGCTGCACCTGATCGCGCAGGGGTTCGGCGGCGGCACGCGCATCGGCGAGAGCCTGGCGCAGTTCAATCGCGAACACGCGCCACGGCTGGTGCACTCGCGCACCGCGGTCATCGTGATGAGCGACGGCTACGACACCGGCGACCCGCAGGTGCTGTCCGGCGCATTGGCGCAACTGAAGCGGCGGGCGCGGCGCATCGTCTGGCTCAACCCGTTGTGCAACCGGCCCGGCTATGAGCCGGTCAGTCAGGGCATGCAGGCCGCACTGCCGCACCTGGACCTGCTGGCGCCGGGAGCCGACCTGGCAAGCATTCGCGCAGTGCTGCCGAGTTTGGTTGACGCGTTGAAGTAGCAAAGGACACACGCATGGGCTGCCTTCTCAAGGCCAATGGCCTGTATAGCCGCACGACGGTCGGCGCGGTGCTGCTCGCAGCCGGCGCCGGGTCGCGACTCGGCGGGCGACCGAAAGCGCTGCTCGAACTCGGCGGCGTGCCACTGGTGATGCGGCAACTGGTCGCGCTGTCGGGCGCCGGCGTCGACGAGGTGGTGGTCGTGCTCGGCCACCATGCCGACGCCGTCGAGGCTGCGGTCAAGCAGTTTCCGATCACGATCGTCCACAACCCGTCACCCGACGATGGCCAGGCGTCGTCGGTGCGCATCGGTCTGCAGGCCCTGTCGCCGCGGCTCGATGCCGTGATCGTCGCGCTGGCCGACCAGCCGCTGATCGACGCGCAAGACATCATCGCGTTGATTGGCGCGTTCAAGAAACGCGGCGACGCGTCGATGGTGGTGCCGCGTGTCAGCGCCGATGGCAACGAACCGCTGCCCGGCAACCCGGTGATGTTCGACGCCGCGCTGCGCGATGAGTGGCTGGCCGGCGAGGCCGACGCCGCGTGCCGCAAGTGGCGCCTGGCGCATCCAGAACGGGTGCGTTGGTTCGACACCGACAACCGGCGCTATCGCATCGACATCGACACGCCCGAAGACCTCGAGCGCTTCGCCACCACCACGGGGCACACGCTGCAGTGGCCGGTGGCGCTGGCGCGCGAGACGGCGACATGACCGACGCCGCGGAAGCTCCGCACGCACCGTCGCTGCGGCTGACCGCGGCACGCGCTTGCGCGTGGGCCCTGCTGGTGGCCGGCTGGATCGGCATCGGCAGCTTCGCGATGGCTTTTGCGCCCAGCGTGGGCAGCGGCTTCGCGCTGGTCGCGCTGTGGCTGCTGACCCTGGGCGGCACGGCCACGGTGGCCACCGGCGGCGGGCTGCCCGCCTGGCTGCGCGCGCTGGCGCTGTGCACGAGCGCGGCGATCACGGCGGCAGGCCTGTGGTCCGCCGCGCACGGCGGCGGTGTGGCCGCCTTGCTGGTCGCATTGCTCGGCTGGGCAGCGCTGACGGCGTTGGCCTCGGGCGTCGTGCGCAGCTTGCGGCTGGCACAGCGCGCCGCGCCGGCGCCGCCGATTGCCGCGGCTGCACTGGGTGCGCTGTGCGCCGGCCTGGTGCTGGGTGACGTCAGCGATGTCACGGCGCTTGGCTCGCGGCTGGGCTTGTTCGTCATCGCCACGTCGGTGTTGTTGATCGCGTTGCAGCGCAGCGCCAACCCGCGGCCGCGCGCGCCGGGTTGCCGCGCCGGGCTGTTCGATTGCTCGCTGCCGGCGTGGCCGCTGGGTGCATGGCGCGACCCGATGCAGTGGCCCACGCTGCTGGCCGGCCTGGCCATGCTGCCGCTGATGGCCGCGCTGCCGCTGATGGCCGCCTGGTGCCGGGCCCAGGCGGTGGCGCCGGAGGCGATGCTGCTGTCGCACTTGGCGGCGATGTTCGGCCCGGTGTGGCTGTTCCAGCGTGCCATCGCGTCGTGGTCGCCGCGACGTCTGTCGGCGGTGTGTGCGCTGCTGCTCGCACTCGGCGCTGCGGTGGTGGCATGGGCACCGCCTCCGCTCGATCTGCTGGGCCTTGCGTTCGCGCACGGAGCGGCGTGGGGTGTCGCCTGGGGCGGCCAACTGTGGGCACCGGCGCGACGCGGCCAGCAAGGCACATCGCCGTTGCGCGCCGCCGCGGGTTATGCGGTGCTGACGCTGTTGTTCGGATGGGTGGTCGAGCGCCTCGGCGCGCACGGCGTCGCCGCCGTTCACGCGGGGCTGGGGCTGACGGCGGCGGCCGCCTGGATCTTCAACTCAGCGGCCAGGGCCTTTGCGCCGGGCGCAGCTGCTCGTACGCATGCGACACCTGAAGCACACCCAGATCATCGTGCCGGTGGCCGATGATCTGCAGCCCGATCGGCAGGCCTGACGCGGTGTAGCCGCAGTTGATCGACGCCGCCGGCTGCTCGCTCATGTTGTACGGCAGCGTGAACGCGATGTGCTCGAACGGCCGCTCGGGGTCGTTGAGCGGGCTCGCCCACTCGGCCGCGTAGCTCGGCACCGGGCTCACCGGCGACAGCACGAAGTCGTACGGCTGACACGCCGCCACCGCGGCGTCGCGCAGCGCCGCCATCTGGCTGTAGCCGGTGAACACCTCGGTGGCCGTGAGGCGTTCGCCGCTGGCCACCCATTGGCGGATGTAGGGCAGCACCTTGTCGCGCCGCTCGGCGGGCAGCGCCGAGATGTCGAGCCAGCTGCGCATGCGCCAGAAGCGATCCATGCCGTCGATCATCGCGCGTGTGGAGAACGCGGGGATCGGCTCGACGGTCGCGCCCGCGCGCTCGAACGCCAGCGCGGCCGCCGCAACCGCGTCGCGCACCTCGGGCTCTACCGCCGTGCCCCAACCGGCATCCATCTGCAGACCGAGCCTCAGGCCTTTGACATCGTGGTGCAAGGTCGTCCACTCGATGGCTTGGTAAGGCAAGCTCATCGCGTCGCGCCAATCGGGCTTCGACAGTTCGGCCATCAGCAGCGCGCAGTCCATCACCGTGCGTGTCATCGGCCCGGCCACGCGGCCGGCAAACGGCGGCTTGATCGGGATGCGCCCGAGGCTCGGCTTCAAGCCGAACACACCGCACCAGCCGGCCGGCAACCGCACCGAGCCGCCGATGTCGGTGCCCACGTGCAGCGGGCCATAGCCGGCGGCCGCCGCGGCGCCCGCACCGGCGCTCGAACCGCCGGGGTTCTTGCTCAGATCCCACGGGTTGCGCGTCAGCGGATGAAAGCTCGACAGGCCCGACGACAACATGCCGTAGTCGGGCATCGTGGTCTTGGCCAGCAGCACCGCGCCGGCCTCCCGCCAGCGCGCGGCCGGCGGCGCATCTTCCGGCGCCGGTGTCAGCAGCGACGCCGCGGTGCCCACCGGCACCGGCGTGCCGCGGGTGGCGATATTTTCCTTCAGCGTGCCGGGCACGCCGTCGATCGCCGACAACGGCTGGCCATCGCTCCAGCGCAATTCACTGGCGCGCGCATCGGCCAGTGCCCGTTCGGGGTCATGGGCGTATAGCGCCCGCAATTTGGGCTCGACGCGTTCGATGTGCGCGATCACCGCGCGCACCGCCTCCACCGGCGAAGCTTCGCGGCGCCGGTACAGCGCCGCGAGTTCGGCGGCGCCGAGCTGGTGCAGCTCAGCCATGGTTGGCGCGCGGCCTCACTGCCACGACACCGCGGACATGTCGTTGGCGAAGATCGGCGAGCTCGACCACAAGCCTTTCAGACCCTTGCGGGCCACCGACGGCTGCGATGGGTTGAACAGGTAGGCGTTGACGCAGTCGGTGGCCAGCATCTTCTGCATCTCGCCGAACAGCCGCATGCGCTCTTTCGGATTGCCCTCGGCCGCGTGCCTGGCCGCCAGGTCTCGAAAGGCCTTGCTGTCATAGCCCCAGTAGTACGCCGTGTTGGCGTACTGCATGTAGTCCAGCGGCTCGGCGTGGTTGACGATCGTGAGGTCGAAGTTGCCTTTGAAGGTGCCGCCCAGCCACTGCGCCCATTCGACGTTTTCGATCTTGGCGATCACGCCCACCTTGGCCAGCATCGCAGCCACCACCTCGCCGCCCTTGCGCGCGTACTGCGGCGGCGGCAGCGTCAGCGTCACGTTGAGCGGTGTGGCCACGCCCGCCTCCTTGAGCAGTGCCTTGGCCTTCTCCGGGTCGTAGGGGTACATGCCGGTGAGATCGACGTAGCCGGCATCGGTAGGCGCGAAATGGCTGCCGATCGGCTTGGCGAATCCCTCGAGCACGCCGTCGATGAACGCCTTGCGGTCGATCGCGTGCATCAGCGCACGGCGCACCCGCACGTCGTCGAAAGGCTTGCGCTTGTTGTTGATCGTCATGATGCCCTTGCCGGCGGTGGAGCCGACCTCGACGACGAAGCGCTTGTCGGCCCGCAGCTGCGCCACCGCCTGCGGCGCATCGAGCCGCGGCACGCCGTCGATGTCGCCGGCCAGCAGCGCCGCCACGCGGGCGGCCGGGTCGTTGATGAAGCGGAAGGTGACCTTCTTGATCTTGATCGCCTTGGCGTCACGAAAGCCGTCCCACTTGATCAGGGTGAGCGAGCTGCCCTTCTTCCAGTCGTCGAGCAGATAGGGGCCCGTGCCGATCGGCTTGGTCGCGGTGTTGGCCGCGCTCTTGGGGTGCAGGATCACCGCGGTGTTCTCGCCCATGCGGAACAGGAAGTTGCCATCCGCATTGTTGAGCGTGAGGATCACCGTGTACGGATCGGGCGCACTGATCGAGCTGATGTTGTTGAACACAGCGCCCTTGGCCTTGTTGGTGCTCTTCTCGTCCTTCGCTCGCTCGAAGCTGAACTTCACGGCCGACGAGTCGAACGGCTCGCCGTCGTGGAACTTGACGCCCTTGCGCAAGTGGAAGGTGTAGCTCTTGCCGTCGGGATCCATCGTCCAGCTCTCGGCCAGCAGCGGCGTCACCGAGCCGTCGAGGTTGATCTTGGTCAGGCCTTCGAGGATGTTGTAGTGAACGACCTCGCCGATCGCCAGCTCCGCGGCCGTGGTCGGGTCCAGCCCTCTGGGCTCGAGCACCATCGCCAGCGTGACGGTGTCTCTCTTGGACTGGGCGACGGCCAGCGGCGCGGCCAGCGCGGCAGCCGCCACAACGACCACGGCAGCGACCGCGCGTCGGTGCAGGTTCATGGAGTTCTCCTGGAACGAATCGGGAAAGGTGATCGATGGTGCCTGAATTCAAGGCCGTGGGCATGGCGTGGCAACCCTAGCCCGCCATCAGATCCCCGCCGGCTGCGCGGCGGCCAGCAACGTGCGCGTGTAGTCGTGCTGCGGCCGGCCGAACACCTCGCGCGTGGCGCCGCGCTCGACCACCACGCCGTGCTGCAGCACCAGCACGTCGTCGCACACCAGGTCGACCACCGCCAGATCGTGGCTGATGAACAGGTAGGTCACCTGATAACGGTCCTGCAGGTCCTGCATCAGGTTGAGCACCTGCGCCTGCACCGACACGTCGAGCGCGCTCACCGGCTCGTCGGCCACGATCAGCTGCGGCCGCGTGATCAGCGCGCGCGCGATCGCGATGCGCTGGCGCTGGCCGCCCGAGAACTCGTGCGGGTATTTGTCGAGATCGCTGGCACGCAGGCCCACCGCGTCGAGCACTTCGCGAGTGCGCTCGCGCTGCTCGCTGCGCCCGGCGCCATGCAGCAGCACCAGCGGCTCGGCCACCGTCTGCGCCACCGTGCGGCGCGGGTCGAGCGAACCATAGGGATCCTGGAACACCATCTGAAAGCCGACGCGTGCGCGCCGCAGCGACGGCGCGTCGAGCTTGGCGAGATCTTGGCCGTTGAAGCGCACGGCGCCGGTGTCGGGGCGCTCCAGCGCCATCACCAGCCGCGCCAGCGTGCTCTTGCCCGAGCCCGATTCGCCGACGACGCCGAGGTTCTTGCCGGCTTGCAGCGTGAAGCTCACGTCGTGCAACACGCGCAGCGTGGGCGCAGGGCCGAACACGCTGTCGCGCGGCAGGCGGTAGCGACGGCTCACCTGCTCGGCCACCACCAGCGGCGGCTGCGTCTCAGGCGCCAATGGCAACCTCGGGCGTGTCGTGGGCACGGATGCAGCGCGCCTGGTGCGCCGCCGCCACCGTGACGGCAGGCGGCACGGCCTGGCGGCAGCCGTCGATCACGCGCTCGCAACGGTCGGCGAACGGGCAACCGGCGGGCAGGTCCACCAGCTCGGGCACCCGGCCCGCGATGGTGGCCAGCCGCGTGCCGCGCGGCAGACCCAGACGCGGACGCGACTTGAAAAGGGCGCGCGTGTACGGATGCGCCAGGCGCTCGAACACGCCATCGGTGGGTCCGGCCTCGGCGACGATGCCACCGTACATCACCATCAGCCGGCGCACCGCGCGGGCCACGATCGCGAGGTTGTGGCTGATCAACAAGAGGCCCATGCCGCGCTCGGCGACCAGCTCGCTGATCAGCTCGAGCACCTCGCGCTGCACGGTGGCATCGAGCGCGGTGGTGGGCTCGTCGGCGATCAGCAGGTCGGGGCCGCAGGCCAGTGCGATGGCGATCACCACGCGCTGGCGTTGTCCGCCGGACATCTGGTGCGGATACGCATCGAGCCGCCGCGCGGCCTGCGGCACCCGCACGCGCTCGAGCAACTGCAGCGCGCGTTGCCGTGCCTCGCGCGCCGACAGGTTGAGGTGCAGCCGCAGCGGCTCGGCGATCTGGTGGCCCACCGTGTGCAGCGGGTTGAGCGCAGTCATCGGCTCCTGAAACACCATGCCGATGCGCCGGCCGCGCAGCGTGCACAACGTGCCTTCGTCCAGGCCGACCAGCTCCTGGCCGTCCAGGCGGATCGAGCCGGTGACCCGGGCGGCCTCGGGCAGCAGCCCCATCAGCGCCAGCGCGGTGATCGACTTGCCGCAGCCCGATTCGCCGATCAGCCCCAGCG
>JBIODO010000036.1:0-16761 GCA_044445225.1 Burkholderiales bacterium | reverse complement strand
GTCGGCGCCATGGGCCTTGAACGCCTTGCTGCCTGCCATCACCTGCGCACAAGTGGGGTTGCCGAATACGCCGTCGAACACCGCGACGTCGAGTTCACGCAGATGCGTCTTGAACTCGGCCATCACCGGCAGCGCGGCGAGCGCGCGGTCAGTGACGATCAGCGGACGCTTCAACCCCGCTTCGAGCAGATGCGGTCCGACGAGCTTGCGCGCACCAGCACCGAAGTGGATGGTGGTGGGGAAGGCGAATTTGGTGATGGTCATTGGCGATCAGATGATCTCGAAGTAGCGCTTCAATTCCCAATCGGTCACCGCATCCTGCCATTGCCGATGCTCCCAATAGCGGGTGGCGGCGAAGTGGTCGACGAAGGTGTCGCCGAACCAATCGCGGGCGATCGCCGACTCCTTGAACGTATGCGTCGTGCGCAGCAGCGAGCGCGGCGCGCGCGGGATGTTCTCCGAGCCTTCGTTGGTGCCGGTGATCGGCGGGGCGGTCAGCTTCAAGCCCTTTTCAACGCCGTGCATGCCCGCCGCGACGACCGCCGCCATCGCGAGATACGGGTTTACGTCGGCGCCGGGGCAGCGGGTTTCGAGCCGCGTGCTCTTGGGGCTGCCGGCGATGACGCGAAAGCTCGCGGTGCGGTTGTCCAGGCCCCAGGTCGGCTTGACCGGCGCCCAGAAGCCGTCCACCAGCCGCTTGTAGCTGTTGACCGTGGGCCAGAACATCGGCGCGAATTCCATCAGGCACGCCACCTGACCCGCGAGATAGCTCTCGAACAGCTTGCTCATCGAGCGCTTGCTCTTGGCATCGAAGAACAGGTTGCTCTTGCCGTCAGACAGGCTCTGGTGGATGTGCCCTGAGCAGCCGGGGTACTTCTGGCTCCACTTGGCCATGAAGCTCGGCATGATGCCGTAGCGCTTGCCGATCTCCTTGGCGCCGGTCTTGAACAGGATCGCGCGGTCGGCCGCTTCGAGCGCTTCGCTGAACGTGATGGCCACTTCGTAGACGCCGGGTCCCGTCTCGGTGTGCAGGCCTTCGATCGGCACCCGGAATGCCGCCATCTCGTCCATCAGCGCGTTGAAGAACTCGCGGTTGTCGGCCATGCGCAGCAGCGAGTAGCCGAACATGCCCGGCGTCAGCGTGGTCGGATTGAGGCCTTGTTTGGCGGCCCAGCTTTGCGTCGTCTCGGCGAAGTTGAACCACTCGAACTCCATGCCGGCCATCACGTCGAAGCCGAGCTTGCGAGCGCGCTTGAGCACCCGCTTCAACGTCTGGCGCGGGCACACCGGGTAGGGTGTGTTGTCGGCGTTGACGAATTCGCCGAGGAAGAACGGCACGTTGTTGTCCCACGGCACGAGACGCGCGGTGTCCAGATCGAGCCGTGCCAGCGCATCGGGGAAGCCGTGCTGCCAGCCGGTGACCTGCGCGTTGTCGTAGCACTGGTCGCCCGAGTCCCACCCGAACACCACGTCGCAAAAGCCGAAGCCACCCTTGGGGTGCGGCTCGGCGGCGCCGACGAACTTGTCGATGTGCAGGTACTTGCCGCGCAGTACGCCGTCGATGTCGCTGCACGCGACCTTGACTTTCTGCGCGCCCGATTTGCGCAAGGCGTCGAGCGCCGGGTGGTTCTTGGGTGTGGCCATGGCGGATTGTCCGTCTTGTTCGTTCTACAGCGCCGCAGCGCCGTCGGGGATGCCCATCTCGCGCAGTGTGTCGGCCACCGCGGCCACGGCCTGGTTCATCTCGTTGCGGCCGATGGCACCGATGCAGCCGACGCGGAACGTCTCGAGTCGCGTGAGCTTGCCGGGATAGAGAATGAAACCCTTGTCGCGGACGCGCTCGTAGAACTCCTTGAACGCGTAGCGCGAGTCCGCCGGCGCGTGGAAGGTCACGATGATCGGCGCCTGGATCTCCGGTCTGAGATAGGGCTTGAAGCCGAGCGCCTGCATGCCGTCGATCAGCGTCTTGCAGTTGTCGGTGTAGCGTGCCAGGCGCGCGCTCTGGCCACCTTCTTCGACGAACTGCGTCACTGCTTCGGCCAGCGCCACCATCACGTGCGTGGGCGGCGTGAAGCGCCATTGGCCGGTCTTCTCCATGTAGACGTGCTGGTCGTGCAGATCCATCGCCAGGCTCTGGCTGTTGCCGGCGCAGGCGTCGAGCACCGCCTTGCGCAGGAACACGAAGCCCATGCCAGGCACACCCTCGAGGCACTTGCCGCTGGCGGCGATCAACGCGTCGAAGCGGATGGTGCGGGCATCGATCGGTAGCGCGCCGAAGCTCGACATCGCGTCGACGATCAGACCCAAGCCGCGCCGCGCGCACACCGTGGCGATGTCGGCCAGCGGGTTCTCCACGCCGGTGCCGGTTTCGCAATGCACCAGCACCACGTGCGTGATCGAAGGGTCGGCCTTCAAGCGCTCGTCGACGGCGGCTGCCGACACCGGCGCATCCTCGGCAAACGGCATCACGGTGGACTTGCGGCCCATCATCTGCGTGAGCTTGGCGGCGCGCTTGCAGTAGGCGCCGTTGTCGGGCACCAGCACGTGGCCGCTTTTCGGCACCAGCGTGGCCACCGCGGCCTCGACGCTGAAGGTGCCGCTGCCTTGCAACGGCACCACCACGTGGCTGTCGTGGCCGTGCACGATGTCGAGCAGGCGCGTGCGCAGGCTCGCCGTCACCGCGTTGAAGTCGGCATCCCACGAGCCCCAGTCTTTCAGCATCGCGAGCTTGGTGCGCAGGGTGGTGGTCAGGGGTCCTGGCGTCAGCAGGATGCGGTCGCGATCCATCGGGTGCCTCCGGGTGTCGGGCTCAGCGTTGTTTCCACGCCTGCGTGCGGCGGTCGATCCACCACGACAGCGCCATGAAGCCGAACGTGGCCACCGTGTTCGCGGCGGCGATCAATATAGCCATCGCCGCGGCGGCGCCGGTCTCGCCGGCCTCGTCGAGGTTGAGGATGGCGATCGACGCCACCTTGGTCTCGGGTGAATACAGGAAGACCACCGCCGAGATGGTGGTCATCGCGTTGATGAAGAAGTAGCGCGCGATGTCCACCAGCGCCGGGGTGCAGATCGGCAGCGTGACGCGCCAGAGTGTGGTGTACCACGGCACCTTCAGCGATGCGGAGACCGATTCGAACTCGGCGTCGAGCGCCTTCAGTGCCGTCACCGCGGTGAGATGGCCGGTGGTGTAGAAGTGGACGATGGTGCAGATCGTCAGCAGTGTCAGCGTGTGGTACAGGCTGTTCAGCGGGTTGCTCGCCGCGTTGAAGAAGAAGATGTAGCCCAGGCCGAGCACCAGCCCGGG
This sequence comes from Burkholderiales bacterium, assembly GCA_044445225.1. Lineage (GTDB taxonomy): Bacteria > Pseudomonadota > Gammaproteobacteria > Burkholderiales > Burkholderiaceae_C > JAEUPI01. Next base: position 13,457 of record JBIODO010000036.1, on the reverse strand, counting down.
CACGGCCATCGGCAGCATCGCCAGCAGCCGCACCAGGCTGCGCACCGGCTTCAAGCCCTGCGTCTTCTCGAGCATGTAGGCACCGATGAACACCAGCGCACCGCCGAACACCGCGGTGCCGGCCGACATCGTCAAGCTGTTGACGAAGGCCTCGCCGACCTCGGCGTCGACCAGGCCCATCGTGTAGTGGCGCAGGCTGGGCGTCAGGTTGTAGGGCCAGAAACTGGCGAACGACGCGAACACCGCCATGCCGAGCATCGCCAGGATCAGCGCGCACACCAGCACGCAATACAACGACATGGCGGCGTCGTACCACGGTGCGCGTCTGGGTTGGTACGGCACCGCGCGTGCAGTCAGCATCGCGGTCTGCTTCTTGCTCACCCAATGGTCGACGGCGAAGGTCAGCACGGCGGGGGCGAGCAGCAGCAGGGCGACCACCGCGCCCTTCTGGAAATCCTGCTGGCCGATCACCAGCTTGAACACGTCGGTGGCCAGCACATTGAAGCTGCCGCCGATCACCTTCGGAATGCCGAAGTCGGTGATGACCAGCGTGAAGGTCACCAGCGCGGCCGAGATCAACCCGTATTTCGCGCCCGGCAGCGTGATGGTGAAGAACTTGCGCGCCGCGGTGGTGCCCATCGAGTCGGCGGCCTCGTACAACCGTGCATCAGCAGCGGTGAGGGCGGTGATCAGGATCATCAGCGCGTGCGGAAACGTCGAGAACACTTCGGCCACCACGATGCCCGGCGCGCCGTAAATCTGGTCGATGCCCAGCCGCAGCATCCAGGCCTTGAGCACGCCCTGGTTGCCGAACCAGTAGATCAACGAGATCGCGGCCAGCAGCGACGGCGCCAGCAGCGGCACCAGCGTGATCGTGCGCGCCAGCGTCTTGAAGCGCATGCGGCTGCGCGTCAGCGCGTAGGCAAAGCCGAACGCGGCGGGAATCGTGAACAGCGTGACAACCGCCGACACCCACACGCTGTTCCAAAGCGACACCAGCAATGCCGGCGTCTTGGCGTAGGCGATGAAGTTGGCCAGGCCCGCGAAGTGGCCCTGCGCGTCCTGCAGCGACTGCTGCAAGATCGCGGTGAGCGGTGACGCGAGAAACGCCAGCAGCGCGAGCGCAACCAGCACCAGCACGACGTGCGCGATGCGTTCGCTCCAGTGCACCCGTTGGCGCACCGGCGTTGCTTTCAAGACAGCCGCCAAAGTGCTACTCGAAGATGCGCATGCGCTCGGGCATCAGGCGCAGCGGCAAGCGGCTGCCGACCTCGAGCTGCGCCTCGGCCAGGTAGTTGAGCGACAGGTACACGGTGAGCTTGTGCTCGGCGAGCACGGCACTGGCCACGCGCACCAGGCAGTACGGCCCCATGAACTCGATCTTCTCGATCTGCGCCTCGAACACGTTGGGGTCACCGGGCAGGATCGGCCGCGCCAGCACGTCTTCGGGTCGCAAATAGACGCGCAACTCGCTGCCGCTGCGAAAGCTGTGCTGGCAGTGGAACTCGTGCGCGCCCACGCGCAGGCGCCGCTCGTCGAGCGCAATGGCGCCCAGCACGTTGATGCGGCCCACGAAGTCGGCCACGAACAGCGACCTCGGCTCGCGGTAGACCTGCATCGCATCGCCCACCTGTTCGATGGCGCCCTGGTTCATCACCACGATGCGGTCGGCCACCGCGAAGGCTTCTTCCTGGTCGTGCGTCACCATGATCGTGGTCACGCCGAGTTGCCGCTGCAGCGAGCGGATCTCCTGCCGCAGCTTGACGCGCACGATGGCGTCGAGCGCCGACAGCGGCTCGTCGAGCAGCAGCAGGCGCGGCGCCGTGGCCAGCGCCCGCGCCAGCGCAATGCGCTGCTGCTGGCCGCCGGACAGTTGCGCCGGGTACTTGGCTTGGCTGCCGGGCAGGCCCACCAGCTGCAGCAGCTCGGCCACCCGCGCTATCGCCTGGGCCTTGGGCACCTTGCGATTGGTCAGTCCGTAGGCCACGTTGTCGGCCACCGTGAGGTTGGGGAACAACGCATACGACTGGAACACGATGCCGTAGTCGCGCTTGGCCGGTGGCAGTGCCGAGATGTCGCGTCCGGCGAGTTCGATGCGGCCTGCGGTCTGCACCTCCAGGCCCGCGATGATGCGCAGCAGTGTGGTCTTGCCGCAGCCCGAGGGTCCGAGGAAGCAGACGAACTCGCCCTTGGCGATGTCGAGGTCGATGTTCGCGAGCGCGGTGAACGCGCCAAAGTCCTTGCGGATGCCGATCAGGCGCAGGTAGGTTGCATCGCTCACGTTGCAAACGGCCGCCCGCGCCTGGACAGCGCGTCGTTCCAAGCAAACACCGCGGATCCGGCTTCGCCGGGCCGCTGGTGTTGCCCCCTTGAGGGGGAAGCGGCCGAGAGGCCGCTCCGGGGGTGGGTCACCTTTTCTCCGACTTGCTGTTGTAGCGCTTGTTCCACTCGTCGAGGATGCGCTCGCGGTTCTCGGCGGCCCACGTGAAGTCCATTTTCACCAGGCGCGCCTCGTAGTCCTTGGGCACGTTGGCCAGCGGACCAGCCACGCCGGGCTGCGCGGTGATCGCGAAGTTCTTGCCATACAGATACATCGCATCCTTGCTGCTCGCCCAGTCGGCAAGCTTCTTGGCGGCGTCGAGCTTCTTGGTGCCTTTGTGGATGCCGAAGGCCTCGAGGTCCCAGCCCAGGCCCTCTTTCGGGAACACCAGATCGATCGGCGCGCCTTTGGCCTTGTTGGTGTTGGCGCGGTATTCGAAGCTGATGCCGACCACGAACTCGCCGGCGCCAGCCATGTTGCACGGCTTGGAGCCCGAGTGGGTGTACATCGCGATGTTGTCGTGCAGCGCGTCCATGTACTTCCAGCCGTCGCCCTTGCCGTCCTTGTCACCCCACAGGCTCAACCACGCGGTGACGTCGAAGTAGCCGGTGCCCGAGCTGGCCGGGTTGGGCATCACGATCTGGCCCTTGTAGACGGGCTTGGTCAGGTCCTTCCAGCTTTCGGGCTTCGGGATGTTCTTCTTCTGCCCTTCGACGGTGTTGTAGCAGACGGTGGCGCCCCACACGTCCATGCCGAACCAGGCTGGCGGGTTCTTCTTGTCGATGTACTGGCTCATGATCGCGTCGGCATTGAGCGGCCGGTACGGCTCGAGCATGCCGTTCTTGTCGAGCAGCGCCAGGCTCGAGGCGGCCACGCCCATCACCACGTCGGCCTGCGGATTGCTCTTCTCGGCCAGCAGCTTGGCGGTGATCACGCCAGTGGAGTCGCGCACCCATTTGATCTCGATATTGGGCTCGGCCTTGTTGAAGCCTTCTTGATAGGCCTTGATCTGGTCGGTCTCGAGTGCCGTGTAGACGAGCAGCGTGGTCTTCTGTGCGAGCGCGGCGCCGCCGAAGGCAAGGGCAGCGGCGGCGGCCAGCAGGGGGGCAATGCCCGGAATGCGCATGGGTCTCTCCTCGAACGTGTGGCGGTGCGGTCAAGCAGGTTACGGGCCCGAGGCTGCCATGCAAGGCATGACAACCCGATGTCCGCGGTGCTTGGGCTCCGGATCTTCACGCTAGCGCGGGCGCTTTTGCGGTGTCAACGGTATTTTGCCGATTGTTGACAATGTGCAAAACCGGGGCTTCAATCGGCGCCAACGTTGTGCCTCTCGCCTCGTCGAGGGGCGCGTCCTGCGGCACAGTTGTCGCAAGCCGCAGGGGGGCGGCGCCGGGTGTCGCGCACAATTCGCCCTTCGCAGCGGGTGGCCGTTGCCTTGGCAGCGGCCGCGGCCGTGCGTGACTTCGGGATTCATGGTTCATCTGCTCAATCTGCTGGCCGCGGTCGCCCTGCTGGTGTGGGGCACGCAGATCGTGCGCACCGGCATCCTGCGCGTGTTCGGCGAGAACCTGCGCCACGTGCTGGCGGTGGGCATGGGCTCGCGCGTGCAGGCGCTGCTGGCTGGCGTGGGCGTCACCAGCCTGATCCAGAGCAGCACCGCCACCTGTTTGATCGTCACGTCGTTCCTCGGCCGCGCGCTGGTCGCGCTGCCGGCGGCTCTGGCCGTGATGCTGGGTGCCGACGTCGGCACCGCGCTGATGGCGGTGGTGTTCTCGTTCGATCTGTCGTGGTTGTCGCCGCTGCTGATCTTCGGTGGCGTGGTGTCGCTGCTCGCGCGCGAAAAGTCAACCGTCGGCCAACTCGGGCGGGTGGCGATCGGCCTCGGGCTTATCCTGCTGTCGCTGCAGCTGATCGTTGCGGCCACGCATCCGTTGACCGAGTCGCCGGCAGTGCGCGCGCTGCTGGCCGCGCTGCCGCAAGACGTGTGGCTCGACATGCTGGTGGGCGCCGTGCTCGCGGTGCTGTCGTACTCGAGCCTGGCCATCGTGCTGCTGGTGGCCACGCTGGCGGTCTCGGGCATCGTGCCGGTCACGCTGGCGCTCGGGCTGGTGCTCGGCGCCAACCTGGGCAGTGGCTTGCTGACGGTGATGCTGACTGCCCGCGCGTCGATGGCCGAGCGACGGCTGCCGATCGGCAACCTGCTATTCAAGATCGTCGGCGCGGTGTGCGCTATCCCGTTGCTGCCGCAGGCGCACGTGTGGCTGCAGCAGACCAGCGGCGAGGTGCATCAACAGGTGGTGTTGTTCCATCTGGCGTTCAATGTGGCACTGGCCATCGTGTTCATCGGCCCCACCGGGGTGGCGGCGCGGCTGCTGCTCAAGATGTTCACCGAGCCGAAGACCAGCGCCGCGCAGCGGCCGCCGCACCTGGACACCTCGGCACTGGCGACACCGAGTCTGGCCATCAGTTGTGCGGCGCGCGAGGCGCTGCACCAGGCCGACGTGGTGGAGACGATGCTGCGCGGCATCGTGCCGGTGCTGCGCAGCAACGACCTCGCGCTGGCCGAGCAGCTGCGCCAGATGGACGACACCGTCGACCAGCTCTACACCGCGATCAAGCTGTACCTGACGCAGATCTCGCGCACGGCGCTGTCGGAGCGCGAGGGCCGGCGCTGGACCGACGTGGTGTCGTTCACCATCAACATGGAGCAGATCGGCGACATCATCGAGCGCGTGCTGCAGGACATCGAAGATAAGAAGATCCGCCCCAACCGCCGGCTGTCGGATGCTGGCATGGGCGAGGTCTGCCACCTGCACGAGCGGCTGGTGTCCAACCTGCGGCTGGCGATGAGCGTGTTCCTCGACGGCCACGTGCGCGACGCCCGCAAGCTGCTCGAGGAGAAGGCGCGCTTTCGCGACCTGCAGCACGAGTACGCGGCCAGCCACATCGCGCGGCTGCAGGACAACACGCCGCAGAGCATCGAGACCAGTTCGCTGCACCTGGACCTGATCAGCGACCTGAAGCGCATCAATTCGCACATCTGCTCGATCGCCTATCCGATCCTCGAGTCGGCTGGCGCGCTCACGGCCACGCGCATCCGCGCCTCGGTGCTGGCGCCGATGGATTCTGATCTGCAGAAGTCGGAATGAAGATCGGCGTGGCAGGCACGGACTCTGGCTGTCGATGACGTTGAGCTGGCCCGTGGTGCTGGCGGTGCTGTTCGGCGCGGTGCTGCACGCCGGCTGGAACGCGTTGGTCAAGTCCAGCGGCGACAAGGAGCTCGACACCGCGCTGGTCCACTTTCTCGGTGCGCTGGTGGCGCTGCCGCCATTGCTGGTAGTAGGGCCGCCGCCAGCCGCCGCATGGCCATTCATCGGCGCGTCGCTGGTCGTGCACATCGCCTACTACGTGACGCTGGCCGGCGCCTACAAGCACGGCGAACTGGGCATGACCTACCCGATCATGCGCGGCAGCGCGCCGCTGCTGGTGGCGCTGGGCAGCCAGCTGGTGCTCGGCGAGTCGTTGTCGGCGCTGGCCTGGGCCGGCGTGCTGGGGGTGACGCTGGGAGTGGCGATGGTCGGCCTGGCGCACCCTGGCGAGGCGCTTCATCACCGGCGTGCGCTCGCGTTCGCACTGGCCAACGCGGTGGTGATCATGACCTACACGTTCATCGACGGCAGCGGCGTGCGCACCACGGTGGCTGCCGGCGCCAGCGCGCTCAGCTACGTGATGCTGCTGTTCGTGCTCGACGGCGTGCCGTACCCGGCGCTGGTGGTGCTCAAGCGCGACGCGGCGGGCCGCCGTGCGATCCTCGACTACGCCAAGCGCCGCTGGCCATTGGCCGCCTTGGGCGGCGCGGCGTCGATCGGTTCGTACGCGATTGCGCTGTGGGCGATGACGCGTGCGCCGGTGGCCGCAGTGTCGGCGCTGCGCGAGACGTCGGTGCTGTTCGCCACGCTGCTGGGTGCATGGCTGCTCAAAGAGCGGCTCGGTGCGCAGCGGCTGGCGGGGGCCGTGGTGATCGTCGGTGGCGTGATTGCATTGCGCTTCGGCTGAACCGCGCTCGCGGCCAGCACACGATCTGGTATATTGTTGACAATCTGCAAACGGACCTCTACGCTGCGTCCGCCATTGCCAACGACCCTGCGATGCCAACCGACCCGAGCAAGCGTGCGCCCGCGGCCGCCGCCATCGAATTGCTGCGCGAGAACTCGCTGGCCATGTTGGCGCAGCGCGAGCTCGAGCGGCGCATCGTCGCCGGCGAGTTCGCGGTCGGCGCCAAGCTAAACGAAGTTGATATCGCTAACGCGCTGGGGGTGTCGCGCGGGCCGGTGCGCGAGGCCTTCCGCGCGCTCGACCAGGCCGGCCTGGTGCGGGTGGAAAAGAACCGTGGCGTCTTCGTGCGCCAGGTGTCGCTGCAAGAGGCCAGCGAGATCTACGAGGTGCGCGCCGCGCTCGAAGGGTTGATCGGCCGCTTGGCCGCCCAGCGCATCGATGCCGACGAGCTCGAGCAGTTGCGCGCCATCGTCAAGAAGATGGCCGCGCTCGACAAGTCGCGCAAGGCCGAGGCCTACTTCGCGCTCAACCTGGAATTCCACGAGCTGGTCGCGCGCGCGGCGCGCAACGGCACGCTGCTCACGCACTACCGGCGCGTGGTCAACGAGCTCGACCTGTACCGACGGGAGACACTGACGCGCAGCAGCGAGAACATCCCGGTGTCCACGCGCGAGCACGAGGCGATCGTGCAGGCGCTGGCCAAGGGTGACGAGAAGCTCGCCGAGCGGCTGCTGGTCGAGCACGTGCTGCACAGCCGCGAGCGGCTGCACGGCGCGCTGGCCAAGCCGGCACGCACCACTCGCGTCGAGTAGGCCGCGCACCCGGATCACACACGCGAAGGTTTCTGCATGGCAAACGAGAAGTCCCCGGTCACCGTCAACGGCATCGCCTATCGCTGGCCTGTGTGGCCGGTGGTGGTGGTGTGCATCGACGGCGGCGACCCGGCGTACCTGCGGCAGTTCCTCGGCGACGGCGCGGTGCCGAACATCGCGCGCTTCATTTCACAAGGGTTCGGCACCGTGGCCGACGGTTCGATGCCGTCGTTCACCTGCCCGAACAACATGTCGATCATCACCGGCACGCCGACCTCCAAGCACGGCATCTCGGGCAACTTCTACCTCGACACCGCCACCTGGCAGCCGGTGGTGATGACCGGCCCCGAACTGCTGCGCGGCGACACCATCCTGAAGCAGTTCGCCGACGCCGGCGCCCGCGTGATCTCGATCACCGCCAAGGACAAGCTGCGCAAGCAGCTCGGCAAGGGCCTCGATGTGGCACAGGGGCACGTGTCGTTCTCGTCGGAATTCGCCAGCCGCTGCACATTGGCCGACAACGGTATTCAGAACGTGCTCGAGTTCGTCGGCATGCCGCAGCCCGACATGTACTCGATGGAGCTGTCGCTGTTCGTGCTCGAAGCGGGCGTCAAGCTGCTGGCGCAGCGCCGCCCCGACTTGCTGTACCTGTCGCTGACCGATTGGGTGCAGCACAAGTACGCACCTGATGAGTCCGAGGCGCGGCGCTTCTACCGCGCGCTCGACGATGCGTTCGGCCGCCTGGCCGCGCTCGACGCTACCGTGGCCCTCACTGCCGACCACGGCATGAACGACAAGAGCAATGCCGCCGGCGAACCCAACGTGATCTGGCTGCAGGACATTCTGGATGCCAAGTTCGGCGCCGGCAGCACCACCGTGATCTGCCCGATCACCGATGCCTTCGTCGGCCACCACGGCGCGCTGGGCGGCTTCGTGCGCGTGTGGTCGCGCGGCCAGGTGAGCGCGCGCGCGATCATCGAGCACATCGCCGGCGTCGACGGCATCGAGATGGCGCTCGATCGTGAATCTGCGTGCCGGTTGTTCGACATGCCGGCCGACCGCGAAGGCGACGTGGCGGTGGTGGCGCGCCACGACGTGTGCATCGGCAGCTCGAAGTCGGCGCATGATCTGGCGGGCCTCAAGGGCCACCGCCTGCGCACGCACGGCGGCGTGTCGGAGACCAAGGTGCCTTTCATCGTCAACCGGCCGCTCAGCGACGCCTACAAGCTCAAGGCCGCCGGGCAGACGCTCAAGAGTTACCAGATCTTCGACTTCGCGATCAACGGCACCGCATGAAACAGTCTGCAGCGCTCACTGCCAACCGTCCTGCAGACGACGCACGCCGCGAGGCGATGCGCATCGCCGGCGACAAGGTGCACGCCGAGCGGGTGATCGCGGTGCACTATCCTTACACCGGCGAGATCGTGGCCACGGTGCCCAGGGCCAGCATCGACGACGTGCGGCGCGCAATCCGCATCGCGCGCGACTACAAGCCCAAGCTGACGCGCCACGAGCGCTTTCGCATCCTGTCGCGCGCCGGCGAGCTGATCGCGCAGCGCAGGGAGGCGATCGCGCGGCAGATCACGCTGGAGTCGGGCCTGTGCCTGAAAGACAGCCTCTACGAAGTGGGCCGCGCCAGCGACGTGCTGCTGTTCTCGGCGCAGCAGGCGCTGGTCGACGATGGCCAGAGTTTCTCGTGCGACCTCACGCACCACGCCAAGCAGCGCCGCGTGCACACGATGCGCGAGCCGCTGCAGGGTGTCATCACGGCGATCACGCCGTTCAACCACCCGCTGAACCAGGTGATCCACAAAGTGGCGCCGGCAATCGCCACCAACAACCGCATGGTGCTGAAACCCAGCGAGAAGACGCCGCTGGCCGCGCTCACGCTGGCCGACGTGTTGTACGACGCGGGGCTGCCGCCGCCGATGCTCTCGGTGGTGACCGGCGAGCCCGGCGAGATCGCCGACGAGATGCTGACGCATCCCGACGTCGACCTGGTCACCTTCACCGGCGGCGTGACCGTCGGCAAGCACATCGCCGCACGCGCGGTCTACAAACGGCAGGTGCTCGAGCTCGGCGGCAACGACCCGCTGATCGTGATGGACGACGCCGACGTGAACAAGGCGGCCGATCTCGCCGCCAACGGCTCGTACAAGAACAGCGGCCAGCGCTGCACCGCGGTCAAGCGCATCTTCGTGCACGAGCGGCTGGCCAGCGACTTCACCGAGGCGCTGCTGGAGCGCACCAAGGCCTGGACCTACGGCGACCCGCTCGATCCGTCGGTCGACATGGGCACGGTGATCGACGAGCGCGCGGCCATGCTGTTCGAGCGCCGCGTCAGCGATGCGGTGTCGCAGGGCGCGCGGCTGCTGCACGGCAACCAGCGCAGCGGCGCGCTGTATTCACCGACATTGCTCGACCGCGTGCGCGGCGAGATGGAAGTCGTGCAGCAAGAGACCTTCGGCCCGGTGTCGCCGGTGATGACGTTCAAGGATGTCGACGACGCGATCCGCCAGGTCAACTCCACCGCGTTCGGCCTGTCATCGGGCGTGTGCACCAACCGGCTCGACGACATCATGCGGTTCGTGCGTGAGCTGCAGGTGGGCTCGGTCAACATCTGGGAGGTGCCGGGCTACCGGCTGGAGCTCACGCCGTTCGGCGGCATCAAAGACTCGGGCCTCGGCTACAAAGAGGGCGTGCAGGAAGCCTGCAAGAGCTTCACCAACCTGAAAACGTATTCGTTGCCCTGGTGACGCGCATGCGGCAGCGCGGGTCAGAGTCGATACGGTGCCACCTTGTCCTGCTCGGCTGGATCGTTGCGCGCGACGATCGCGCGCGCCGGCTCGGTGGCGCTCAGGTTGATCGCTTCGTGCGGCACGCCCGGCGGCACGAACAGGAAGTCGCCCGCTTCGCTGATGATCGATTGCGTCAGGCCCTCGCCGTAGCGCGTCTCGACACGGCCTTCGATCACGTAGATGCCGGTCTCGTAGCCGAGATGGATGTGCGGCTCGGCGCGGGCGCCAGGCGGGATCACCACCAGGTGCATCGAAAGTCCGCGCGCGCCGACGGTGCTGCCCGACACGCCGATGAAGTACGGCAGTTTCTGCAGCGTGTCGACCGCGCGGTCGGGACGGATTGCGCGCAACGTCTGGGGCTCTTGCGGCTCGCTCATCGGCGTGCCTCCATGTCGTGGCTGTCGGCGGGTGATTCTATGAGCGAGCCTGTGATGGCAGGCAGTGCGTCGTGAGCCTGCCGAGTCACGCCCGCGTAGTGATCGTCGGCGGCGGCATCGCCGGCTGCTCGACCGCGTACCACCTCGCCAAGCTCGGCATCACCGACGTGCTGTTGCTCGAGCAAGGCAAGCTCACCAGCGGCACCACCTGGCATGCGGCGGGCCTGGTCGGCCAGATGCGGCCCAACCGCAACATGACGGCGATGAGCAAGTACGGCATCGAGCTGTATTCGACGCTCGAAAGCGAGACCGGTCTGGCCACCGGCTGGAAGCAATGCGGCAGCGTCAACGTCGCCGCCACGCCCGAGCGCTGGATGGTGCTGAAGAAGCAGGCTGCGCTGGCGCGCAGCTTCGGCGTCGAGGTGCAGCTGATCACGCCCAAGGAGGCCGGCGACCTCTACCCCGTGATGCGCACCGACGACCTGCACGGCGCGATGTGGATCCCGGGCGACGGCAAGGCCAATCCTGCGGACCTGTGCATGAGCCTGGCCAAGGGTGCGCGCAACGGTGGCGTGCGCGTCGTCGAGGAGGTCGAGGTCACCGGCGTGTCCACCGAGCATGGTGCTGGCGGCGAGCGAGTGGCGGGCGTGCGCACGACCCAAGGCGACGTGCGCTGCGAGGTGCTGGTCAATTGCGCCGGTCAATGGGCACGGCAGTTCGGCGCGCTGGCCGGTGTCAACGTGCCGCTGTATTCGGCCGAGCACTTCTACATCGTGACCGGCAAGATCGAAGGCGTGCATCCGATGCTGCCGGTGATGCGCGACCCCGATGGCTTCATCTACTACAAAGAGGAGGTCGGCGGCCTGCTGATGGGTGGCTTCGAGCCCAAGGCCAAGCCTTGGCGGGTGGACCCGATCCCAAGCAGTTTCCAGTTTCAGCTGCTCGACGAAGACTGGGATCAGTTCGAGATCCTGATGACCAACGCGATGCACCGCACGCCGTGCCTGCACACTGCCGAGATCAAGATGCTGCTCAACGGGCCCGAGAGCTTCACGCCCGACGGCAACTTCATCCTGGGTGCGGCACCGGGCTTGCGCAACTACTTCGTCTGCGCCGGGTTCAATTCGGCGGGCATCGCCAATTCGGGCGGAGCAGGGCGCTTGATCGCGCAGTGGATCGCCGACGGCGACGCGCCCAGCGATCTGTGGGATGTCGATGTGCGGCGCTTCGGCGCGTTCACCGCCAACCGCCGTGCGCTCGCCGAGCGCACCGCCGAGACGCTGGGCCTGCACTACGCCATGCGCTGGCCGCGGCAGGAACTGCTGAGCGCGCGGCCGCTGCGCACGTCGCCGCTGTACGACCTGCTCGACGCCAAGGGCGCCGAGTGGGGCAGCAAGAACGGCTGGGAGCGCGCCAACTACTTCAAGCCGGCCGGTGTGCCGCGGCCGCCGTACGGCCTGGGCACGCCCGCCTGGTTGCCCTGGGTGCAGGCCGAGCAACGCGCCACGCGCGACGCGGTGGCGATTTACGACCAAACCTCGTTCGGCAAGCTGCTGCTGCAAGGGCGCGATGCGCTGGCCGTGCTGCAGCGCTTGTGTGCCAACGAGATCGACTTGGCTGTAGGCAAGATGGCCTACACCGCGATGCTGAATCAACGAGGCGGCTTCGAGAGCGACTTGACCGTGATGCGCCTGGCCGGCGATCGCTTCCAGCTGATCACCGGCTCGGCCCAGCCACAGCGCGACCTCGACTGGATCACGCGCCACATCGAACCGCACGAGCACGCGGTGGTCACCGATGTCAGCGCGATGACCTCGGTAGTCTCGGTGATGGGGCCGCGCGCGGCCGAGCTGATGCGGCGCGTCAGCCCCGACGACCTGTCACCCGCGGGCCTGAAGTTCTCGTGGACGCGCGAGATCGATCTCGGCCTCGTGCGCGTGCGCGCCGCGCGCATGAGCTACGTCGGCGGGCCGGGGTTCGAGTTGTACGTGCCGATCGAGATGGCGCGCCACGTCTACCTCGCGCTGCATGAGGCGGGCCACGACCTCGGGTTGATCGATGCCGGCTACTACGCAATCGATGCGCTGCGCATCGAAGCGGGCCGCCGCGCCTGGGGCGCCGAACTCGGCCCCGATGAAACACCGTGGGAAGCCGGGCTGGCATTCGCGGTCAAGCTTGACAAGCCGGTAGCGTTCATTGGCCGCGATGCCTTGCTGGCCGCGCGCGAGCGGCCGCTGCGCAAAAAGCTGCTGAGCTTCGTGTTCAGCGATCCCGCGGTCTACGCGTGGGGTGGTGAAGCCATCGCGATCGGTGGCGAACCGGTTGGCGAGTTGATCTCGGTGGGCTGGAGCCCGAAGGTCGGCGCCTGCGTGGCACTGGGCTATGTGCGCGGAGGCGCGGCGCGACGCGCACATGCCGGAACCCCGGTGGAGATCGATCTGTGGGGCCAGACCGTGGCCGCGACGGCCTGGGACGACGCGGCGATCCGGCGCAGGGCCTGAGGCGGCAGACCCCTGCCGCACTCACGGGTGCTTCAGCCGGCGCGGCAGTTCATCGGCAGGAACTTCGCAGCGACATCGGTGCGGTCGACTCCTTTGGCGCTCATCTTGTCGGGCGTCGCGGCCGGCCCGCAGACCCAGGCGATCGGCACCGTCGGTGCGCTGTCCACCACGGCGGGGCGAAAGCTCAGCGTCTTGCCATTGATCGCGCCGTTGGCCTGGTTGCCGAACCGCACGTGCACGGCGCCGCCTTCGACCGTCACCGAAGCGACGTAGTTGCCGACCAGCTTGTCGGCCTCGGGCAGCCCTGCGTCGGCGTTGTCGATTGGCAACTTCTGCGTCAGCGACCACTTGCCGCTCACCCCGGCCTTGGCCATGTTGATCAGCGAGGCCGAGTCGACCACCTGTTGGCGCACGAAAGGCACCTGCACGCTGGGCAGTGCCAGCGTGGCCAGGATGGCCACGACGGCGACCGTCACCATCAGTTCGATCAGCGTGAATCCTGCAGCAAGATGTCGCATCGAGAGGGGTCGGAGTGGCCGCAAATTATTGCGGCGCCGACGGCTTGCGCCGCCACGGGGCCGGGGCCGCAGGGT
>JBIODO010000035.1:0-16927 GCA_044445225.1 Burkholderiales bacterium | reverse complement strand
TGCGCCAGCGTGGGTCCGCTGCCGCTGGCCAGCCAGGCCGCGAGCGTGGCGGTGGGCATGAAGATGCCGGTCCCGGCAACCAGTGAACTCGCGCCCACCAGCGCATCGGCGCGCACCACGCCCCACGTGAGCAACTGTTGATTGGGCAGCCTGACCTCGCTGAACGACTTGGCGAAGGTATTGCTGGGCACGCCAGAGCCCGACCAATACGTTGCCGTGCGCTTGAAGACCACGCCGTTGGCCCACACGAGACGTGGATCCCAGATGGGCTGGTACCTGGTGAACAACGCATTGCCGCTGACCACGCCGTTGCCGCCGGCGTAGACGATGCGCGACCAGTCGAAGCTACCTCCGGCCAGCGTCGACCTGGCGCTGGGCATCGTGGCGCCGGACGCCAGCATCGATTGGCCCGGCGAGATGGTGCCCGAGGCGATGGCGCTCGCCAGGTCGGTGCGCAGCGCCGTGGACAGCGCGACGGCGCCATCGATGTTGAGCAGTCCCGCACCCTGCTGCAGCAGGTTGGCACCCGGCAACGGTTGCGCCGAGTACTGCAGGATGGCCTTCACCAGCGGCGGCGTGAGGCCGGGATTGGCCTGCAGCAGCAGTGCCACCGCGCCGGACACTGCCGGTGCGGCGATCGACGTGCCGCTGAGCATCATCTGCGTCTCGTTCGTATGTTGCACGATGCCCAGTGCACCGACCAGATCGTCATAGTGCGCCGCTGCGATCGTGTTCCACGTCGGCGCCAGCGGATCGGCGGCGGTCGACGCCGCGCCGATCAGCTTGTTGCCCGGCGCCACCAGATCGGGCTTGAGCAGGTTGTCGATGCTGCTCACGCCCGCCGAATCGGTGAAGACGCCGCGCGTCGGCCCGCGCGAGCTGAAGCCGTTGACGCTGTCGTCCTGGCGCCCTGCAGTGTTGTGCAGGTTGACCGCGCCCACCGTGATGACCGAGGGGTCGGTGCCCGGCGAACCGACGCGGCCATAGACCTCGGTGCCCGATGCGTCGTTGCCGAAGTTGCCCGCCGCCACCACCACCGTGATGCCCGCAGCGGCTGCGCTGCGCACGGCCACGCAAAGCGGATCGGTGCGCCAACTCTCGGTGGAGTCGGTGGCGAGGCTCAGGTTCATCACGCGGATGTTGTATTCCTTGGCGTGGTACATGACCCACTGGATGCCCTCGAGCGCATCGCTCAACGTGCCCACGCCGTTGGCGTCGAGCACTTTGACGTCGTAGAGGTCGGCGTTGGGCGCGATCCCTGTGGAGTCGGGTGTGCCCGCGGAGTAAAAGCGCGACATGCCGGCCGCCACAGAGGCCACGTGGGTGCCGTGGCCGTACGGGTCTTGCACCAGGCCGTCGTCATTGGCCACCGTGGCCTCGTACGACTGCATGCTCGAGCTGCCTGGGGACAGCGAGGTGACGGCGTCGACGCCGCTGGCCCAGCCGGCGACGTTGGTGTTGAGCATGTCGACGTTGCGGCGCACGCGCGACGCGCCCGTGGCGTCGGCGAACGCATAGTGGGCGCGCATCACGCCGGAGTCGACGATCGCGATGCCAATGCCGCTGCCGTCGAGGCCCGTGTAGCTGTTCTTGCTGCTGTTGGGCCGCACGTTGCTGCTCAGCGCGCCGGTGGTCGACTCCAGCAGGCTCGCGGTGCGCACCGTGCTGCGGTTGGGCGACACGCTGACTACATCGTCTCGCTGCGCGAGCGCATGCACCTGGCTGGCGCGGATCTGCACGGTCAGCGCGTGCACGGCGGCATGCACGGCGTGCACCGAGCCGCCCATGCGCAGCACCTGGCGGCGCAAATCCTTCATCTCTGGGTCCGGCGAATCGCTGACCACGATGAGCTGCACTTGCCGCACGCCGCGCACGTCGCGGGCCCACTTGGCGCGCGGGATGCGCGAGGCGTCGGCCTCGTCGTTGAGGTCGCGAGCCACCTTGCGATGGGTCTGCGCCGGCACGGGCTCGGCGGCCGCGCTGCGCGCGTGCAGACCCATCACCGCCAGCACGGCGGCAGTGAGTGCCGTGCTCAGCGCCACGCGAAGGCGTCGGCGTTCGATCAACACGATGAACGGCGCAAGCAGGCTCGACATGATTTCTCCCTCCACCGCAGCAAAGGCGCTGCGTCCCCCTGAGTGCCGTGCCATGCACGCTGTGCATTGCTTGGCTGGCAAATCATTTCAGCTTGTTTACGGCAGAGCGCGGATGTAACCGGCGCGAGGTGACGCACTTCACGCGCGGAGTTGGCACTTCGGGCCCTCGAAACGTGTCGTGCAGCACGAACTCCCGCGTTTGCGGGGTCGCGGCCGTGACGGAATTGGCACTGCGTACATGCCGATACACTGCCCGGCCCGCCCTCGATGACGGGCCTGACGAACCTCGAACGTGCCCATGTCGGATCGCCTGGCCATGCTGCCGCAGTACCTGCTGCCCAAACGTGCGCTCACGGTGCTGGTGGGGCGCGCCGCGGCGGCCCGGGGCGGCGCGGCAACGACCGCGGTGATCCGCTGGTTCATCCGACGCTACGGCGTCGACATGAGCGAGGCCGCCGATCCCGACGCCACGCACTACGCGAGCTTCAACGAGTTCTTCACACGCGCGCTCAAGCCCGGCGCGCGGCCACTGGCGGCGGCCGGCCTGATGTGCCCGGTCGATGGTGCGATCAGCCAGTTCGGCGCCATCGCGGGGGCCGACATCTTCCAGGCCAAGGGGCATCGCTACACGACCGACGCGCTGCTGGCGGGCGACGCGCACCTGGCGGCACGCTTTGCCGATGGCCACTTTGCGACGCTGTACCTGAGCCCGAAGGACTACCACCGCATTCACATGCCGTGTGCGGCGCGCCTCACGCGCATGGTTCACGTGCCGGGTGATCTGTTTTCAGTGAACCCGGCCATGGCAGCGGCGGTGCCCGGCTTGTTTGCCCGCAACGAGCGCGTGGTGTGTTGCTTCGAGGCGGCCTTCGGACCGTTCGCGCTGGTGTTGGTGGGCGCCACCATCGTCGGCAGCATGGCCACCGTGTGGCACGGGGTGGTCAACCCGCCGCGCCCGGGGCATGTGCGCGAGTGGCGCTACGACGATCGCGGGTTGCGGCTCGAACGTGGCGACGAGATGGGGCGCTTTCTGCTCGGCTCGACGGTGGTGCTTCTGTTCCCACCGTCCCGATTGCGCTTCAACCCGGCATGGTCGCCCGGAGGATCGATCCGCCTGGGCGAGGCCATGGCCTCGTTCGAGCGCTGAACTCAGTCGTCGAATTCGATGTCGTCGAGGTCGGGCTCGTCGTCGTCCCACTCGCTGACCACGACGGCGCCTTCGAACAGCTGATGCAGTTCGCCGCGCTGGGTCAACGAATCGGTGTCGACCAGGCCGGCGTTGTCGGATTCCAGGGCCAGCCAGCGGCCCCCGCCGAACAGCGCGGCGTCGCGCGACGCGTTGCGGGTGTAGGGCAGGGGACTGATCGTCGACATGTGCATGGGGGTCTCCAGCGGTTGACGGGTCTCGATGTGCATTGGGTTGCAGCGTCTCATCGCCCGGTTCACGCCGTGTGACGGGCGCTGCCTTCTGCACCCTCTGCGGCACGGGCGCCGGCGATGCCGCAAAATCGCGGTCCCTTCCCGCGCGTGGCCCCCACCGGCAGCGCGCTCCTTTGATGTCCCCTACAGCGAGGCAGCGTATGTCCACCACCGCGACCCCTTCTCCCACGACCGCCACCGCATACCCATCGGTGCAGTTGTTCATCGCTGGCCAATGGCGCGACGGCGGTGATCGCAAGACGCTGGCCGTGCACGACCCGGCCACCGGCACTCCGATCGGCAGCGTGGCGGTGGCCACCAAGGCCGACCTCGATGCGGCCTGTGCGGCAGCCCTGCAGGGATTCGAGGCGTGGCGCAAGGTGCCAGCGTTCGAGCGCGCAAAGACAATGCGCGAGGCCGCTCGCCTGCTGCGCGAGCGCGCCGACGGCATTGCGCGCTGGATGGTGCAAGAGCAGGGCAAGCCGCTGGTCGAGGCCAAGGGCGAGATCATCATGGCCTGCGACATCATCGAGTGGTTCGCCGAAGAAGGCCGCCGCGTGCAGGGCCGCATCCTGGCGCCGCGCCAGGCCGGCGTGCTGCAGCAGGTGTTCAAGGAGCCGGTGGGCCCGGTGGCCGCCTTCACGCCGTGGAACTTCCCGATCAACCAGGTGGTGCGCAAGCTTTCGGCGGCACTGACCACCGGCTGCTCGATCATCGTCAAGGCGCCCGAGGAAACGCCGGCGTCGCCGGCCGAGCTGATCCGAGTCTTTGCCGACGCCGGCGTGCCGGCCGGCGTGGTCAACCTGGTCTACGGCAACCCGGCCGAGATCTCGCAGCACCTGATTCCGCACCCGGCGATCCGCAAGATCACCTTCACCGGCTCCACGGTGGTTGGCAAGCAACTCGCCGCGCTGGCCGGCCAGCACATGAAGCGCGTGACCATGGAGCTCGGCGGCCACGCGCCGGTGATCATCGCCGCCGACGCCGACATCGCCAGGGCCGCCAAGGTGGCCGGCGGCGCCAAGCTGCGCAACGCCGGCCAGGTGTGCATTTCGCCGACGCGCTATCTGGTGCACAACGACGTGCGTAAGGCCTTCGTCGACGCCTTCGTCGCGGTGGCCAAGGGCGCCAAGATCGGCCACGGCCTGGAGGGCGGCACCACGCTCGGCCCGTTGGCCAACCCGCGCCGCTTGAGCGCGATGCAGAAGATCACGGACGACGCGCTCACCCGGGGCGCCACGCTGGCCACCGGCGGCCAGAGGGTCGGCAGCTCGGGCAACTTCTTCGAGCCGACGGTGATCGTCGACGCGCCGTTGGACAGTCTGCTGCTGACCGAGGAGCCCTTCGGCCCGATGGCGTCGGTGCGCGGTTTCGACAAGCTCGAGGACGCCATCGCCGAGGCCAACCGGCTGCCGTGGGGCCTGGCCGCTTACGCCTTCACGACGTCGCTGAAGACAGCCCACGAACTGACCCACGGCATCCAGACCGGCATGCTGTGGATCAACCAGGCGGCTATGCCGTGGGCCGAGATGCCGTTCGGGGGCGTCAAGGACTCCGGCTATGGCTCCGAGGGCGGTCCCGAGGCGCTCGAGGCCTACCTCAACACCAAGTCGGTGGCGGTGCTGAATACCTGAGACGCAGTCAGGCAAAAAGAGGCGGCGCCCGAGGGCGCCGCTTTGCATTGAACAGGGAGTGCGAAAAGAGGAGGAGAGAAAGGCAGCGAGAAATCAGTGGATCGTCGGCTCGACACGGGGCATCGCGAAGTCGCGGCCGATCACCGTGCGGGCGTACAGGTAGTTGATCTTGGCGCGTTCGGTCAGCCGGTCGAGGTTGACATGGCCACCGGCGTCGCATTCGAAAGCCATTGCGCGGCCGCCGTCGAACAGCGATTCGAAGCGCAGCACGTAGCCAGCTGCTTGGCGGACTTGGGTGTTGGCTTGGCTGTTCATGGTGGTGCTCCTGGGCGGGTCTGAGACTGTCGGGATCTGACTCTTCAGTTGCGCCTTGGCTTTCAACGGTTCAATGATTCCTGGGTTGGCGGTGAGTCGGCTTCCTGCTTGGGGACTTACGTTGTCGTCGTCGGGCCGGATGCCTGCGTTTCGGCAGGTAGCACGAGAGTCAATAGGGCTCCGGTGACGCCATCCGTGCGATTTGTGGCTCGGATGTCACCACCATAGCGTTCGACCAGATTTCTGCTAACCCATAAACCGAGGCCAGTCCCCTCCTTTTTCGTCGTTTTGAAAGCCCGGAAGCGCTCACTCTCCGTGCTCGTCAAGAAGCCCGGGCCAGTGTCGGTGATGTCGATCTCGACCTGCGCCGCGCCGGCGTCGCGGCTGGCGAGGGTCAAGGTGCCGCCGTCGGGCATGGCCTGGATCGCGTTGACCATGCCGTTGATCAGCACCTGCTGCAGTTCCTGGCGGTTGACCAGCGCGAGCCGCGTGGCGCGCAGGTCGCGCTGTACGTCGATCGGGGCGCGCGACAGCAGGTGGTGCACCAGTACCAGGCTGTCGGCGATGGCCTGCGCGGTGTCGACCGGCTCCACATAGCCCGCGTACTCGCCGGGCCGCGCGTACTGCAGCAGGCGGGTGACGATCAGCCGCATGCGCTCGATCTGCTCGTCCATCAGCCTGAGCTCGGCCTTGACCGGGCGGGCCTTGGATCCCAGCGTCTCGCGCACCAAGTCGAGGTTGCCCTGGATCACCGCGATCGGGTTGTTGACCTCGTGCGCGATGCCGGCGGTCAGCTGCCCGATGGCCGCCAGCTTCTCGCTTTTTATCAGCTGGGCCTGCGCCGACTGCAGCTCGCGTGTGCGCTCCACCACCTTGCGGTCGAGCTCGTCATGCGAGCGCTGCAGCGCCTGGGTCTTGTCGTCGATGGTGTCGAGCAGCCGATCGAGGTGGGCGGCGAGCTGGCCGAGCTCATCGTTGGTGTCGTCGACGCGCGCGCGCGCCGTGAGGTCACCCGCCTCGACGACCTGCATCGTGTGCGTCATGCGCTCGATCGGCGCGAAGATCCGGCGCGCCCAGGTGAGCGCCAGCGCCATCACCGCTGCCATCAGCGCCAGCATCACGGCGCCCATGCCGAACAGCACGCCGTACTTCACGCGCTGAAATGGGCTGTCGAGGTAGCCCACGTACAACATGCCGACGCGTCGTCCCGCCGGATTGACGAGCGGTTGGTACGCGGAGACGTACCACTCGTTGACCACGAACGCGCGGTCGAGCCAAGTCTCGCCGCGGCCGAGCACGGCGTCGCGCACCACATGGGAGACGCGGGTGCCGATGGCACGCTGGCCGCCTTCTTCGCCGAACAGCCGCACGTTGGTCGAGATGCGCACGTCGTCGAGAAACAGCGTGGCGGTGCCCTGGCTGCCGAAGGGCAGTGATCCCGCCGGGTACACGATCTCGTTGATGTGGTCGATGAATGCCAGGTTGCGGTTCAGCAGCACGCCACCGCGCAGCAGCCCGAGCAAGCGGCCGTCGAGCGCGTGCACCGGCGCCATCGCGAGCATCACCATGGCGCGGTCTTCCACCGTGCGATCGCTCGGCGCCGCATTGCGTGTGGGCAACACCTTCACCGGCACGCGGGCGACGAGGTCGGGCGCGATGCGCTCGAATTGCGAGCTTTCCAGCAGTTCCACCCGCGCCAGGCCCTCGACGGCATCCTGGTGAAGCAGCACCGTCGAGTCGGGTGGCAGCAGCTCGACGAATTCCAGCGCGTGCTCCTGCTTGGCGCGCGCCAACAATCGATCCAGGGTGGCGCGGTCGCTGCGGGTCAGCGCGTCGACCAGGGTCGCAGAACGCGCCACCGCCAGCGTGCTGGCACCCACCTCGGCCTGCAGGCGTTCGAAGTAGCCGCTCGCCACGTCGAGGTCGCTGCGCACCTTGGTGACCAGCAGAGCGTCGAACGCGCTGTTGCCCCATACCACCAGCACCGCCAACAGCAGTGGCATCGCCAGCAGCAGCGGCAGCAGGCCCAGGGCCAGCAGCTTGTGGCGGATCGACAGCGCGCCGAATCCGCGCAGCGCGATCATCCGCTCAGGCCAGCGCCCATTCGGCGCAGCGCCGCTCCAGCGTGCGCCGGGAGATTCCCAACAAGCGCGCGGCGCGTGTCTTGTCACCCGCCACCGAGTCGAGCACGGCCAGGATATGGCGCCGCTCGAGCTCGTGCAGATCGGTGGGCCAGTCGCGCGACTGGCTCGCCGATTTGGCCTCGCCCGGATACAGGGCCGACACGTTGAGTGCACCCAGGATCAGCGAGCGCTCGATCAGGTTGCGCAGTTCGCGCACGTTGCCGGGCCAGTCGTACTCGTGCAGGTACTGCATCTCGGCGGGCGAAATCTCGATCGGTGGCACGCCGAGCTGCGGCGCCAGCATGGCGATGAAGTGCGCTACCAGGTCGGGGATGTCTTCCTTGTGCGCGCGCAGCGGCGGCAGGTCGATCTCCACCACCTGCAGCCGGTAGTAAAGATCCTTGCGAAAGCGCCCGGCGGCGATTTCGTCGATCAGCAAGCGGTTGGTTGCCGCCACGATGCGCACGTCGATCGGGATCTCGTGCTCGCTGCCGACCGGTCGGATGTGGCGATCTTCAAGCACCCGCAATAGCGTGGCTTGCAGCGTTGGCGGCAGCTCGCCGATCTCGTCGAGGAACAGCGTGCCGCCTTGCGCATAGACGAACAGCCCATCGCGATGGGAGCGCGCACCGCCATGGCCGAATAGCTCGCCCTCCATCAGGGCCGGCAGCATGCTGGCGCAACTCACCGGCACGAACGGCGCCTTGGCATGCGGGCCCAGCCGGTGCAATGCCAGCGCGGCCAGCTCCTTGCCGGTGCCGGATTCACCGGTCAGCAGCACGGTGCTGTCGACGCTGGCCACCCGCTTGAGCGCCGCCTGCAGGCCTCTGATGACGATCGATTGGCCGACCAAGCCGTCGACCAGCGGCTCGTGCTGCGCCAGCGTGCGTTTGAGGATCCAGTTCTCGCGTTTCAGTTGCGAACGCTCGAGCCCGCGTTGCACCGCATTGAGCACCTGCGTGACGCGAAACGGCTTGAGCAGGAAGTCGCTGGCGCCGGCGCGCAGCGCCTCGATCGCGGTGTCGAGGTCGGCGTAGGCGGTGATCAATACCACTTCGCATTGGTTGCCTTGCGTGCGCAACTGCTGCAGCAGCTCGATGCCGCTGCGGCCAGGCATCGCAATGTCGACGATCAGCAGATCGAAGCGGTGGCGCAGCAACAGCGTCTCCGCCTCCTCGGCCGACGCCGCCGTGTGCACGCGGCCGATCCGCGGGGTGAGCGTCTTGTCCAGGAAGTGGCGCATGCCGGGCTCGTCGTCGACGACCAGCATCGAGGCATGTGGCCAGCGCACGGACAACTTGTCGTCGAGGTCGGCAGGCGGTGTCACGAGGAGGGATTGGAGTGCGCGCCCATTTTATGAACACCGCTGCGACAAGTTGTCGCAGGGGCCGCGACAAAACGCGCAGCAAAGCTTCAGGCACGACCGAATGGCGGCCACGGGTGCGTGGAGGTCTGATCGCTCCACACACCAAGGAGACCTCACGATGTCCAGCGTCATGACGGGCACCATCCCCGCGGCCGGCGGCAGTTGGCTGCACAAGGAGCGCACGATCGCCGCTCCCGGCTACAGCCGTTGGTTGGTGCCACCGTGCGCGTTGGCCATTCATCTGTGCATCGGCATGGCCTATGGCTTCTCGGTGTTCTGGCTGCCGCCGTCCAAGGCTCTGGCCACGGCAGGCGCGGGGACCCAGGCCTGCGGCGCGGACGTCGGCTTCGTGGCCGAGCTTTTCACCACCAGCTGCGACTGGCGCATCTCGACGCTGGGCTGGATGTACACGCTGTTCTTCGTCTTCCTTGGCATCGCCGCGGCAATCTGGGGCGGCTGGCTGGAGCGCGCCGGCCCCCGCAAGGCCGGCGTCATCGCCGCGCTGTGCTGGTGTGGTGGCATGCTCATCTCGGCCTTGGGCATTCATCTGCATCAATTCTGGATGATGATCATCGGCTCGGGCGTGATCGGCGGCATCGGCCTCGGCTTGGGCTACATCAGCCCAGTCAGCACGCTGATCAAGTGGTTCCCCGACCGTCGCGGCATGGCCACTGGCATGGCCATCATGGGCTTCGGCGGCGGCGCCATGATCGGCTCGCCGCTGGCCGCCGAGTTGATGAAGGGTTTCGCGAGCGCCACCGACACCGGCGTGATGCAAACCTTCATCACGATGGCGTTGGTCTACTTCGTGTTCATGCTCGGTGGCGCCATGGGCTACCGCGTGCCGCCATCGGGCTGGAGGCCGGCCGGTTGGACGCCGCCGACCTCGCTGAGCCAGAACGCGATGATCACGCAGCGTCACGTGCACGTGAAGCAGGTGTGGGGCATCCCGCAGTTCTGGCTGATCTGGATGGTGCTCACGATGAACGTGTCCGCCGGCATCGGCGTGATCGGCATGGCCAGCCCGATGTTGCAAGAGGTGTTCGGCGGCAACCTGATCGGCGTGGCCAAGAAGTTCGGCGAGCTCGACAAAGCGCAGCTGACGGCAATCGCCGGTGTCGCCGCCGGTTTCGCGGCGCTGCTGAGCCTGTTCAACATCATGGGGCGATTCTTCTGGGCCAGCCTGTCGGACAAGCTGGGCCGCAAGGTCACGTACACGGTGTTCTTCCTGCTCGGCGGCGTGCTGTACTTCAGCATCCCGGCCAGCGCCGGCACAGGCAGCAAGCTGCTGTTCGTGGGCGCGTTCTGCATCATTCTGAGCATGTATGGCGGCGGTTTCGCCACCGTGCCTGCCTAC
Source organism: Burkholderiales bacterium (assembly GCA_044445225.1). Lineage (GTDB taxonomy): Bacteria > Pseudomonadota > Gammaproteobacteria > Burkholderiales > Burkholderiaceae_C > JAEUPI01. Next base: position 6,617 of record JBIODO010000035.1, on the reverse strand, counting down.
CTCGGCGACATGTTCGGCACCCAGATGGTCGGTGCGATACACGGCCGCCTGCTGACGGCGTGGTCGACCGCCGGCATCCTGGGCCCGATCGTCGTCAACTACATGCGCGAGTACCAGCTGGGGCTCGGCATTCCACGCGAGCAGGTCTACAACCAGACCATGTACATCCTGGTGGGCATGCTGGTGATCGGCCTGATCTGCAACCTGATGATCCGTCCTGTCGCCGACAAGTGGTTCATGAGCGAAGCCGAATTGGCTGATGAAAGGCGGCTCGCACACGAACGGGCGGTGGCCGCCGAGGTCGGGCCCGCGTCAACGTCGGCCGCGGTGCCGACCAGCGCCCTGACGGTCGCGTTGGCTTGGCTGGCGGTGGGCCTGCCTCTGGCTTGGGGTGTGTACAAGACGCTGCAGAGCGCTGGCAAGTTCTTCCAGTGACGAGCCCTGGCGGCGCGGCGCAAGCCAGGTCGCCAACGAAAATGCGCAGGATTCGCGCTGCGCGGCCGCGCCCTGCAGGCATCATCACAAAGGCGAATCGGCCGGTTCAGCCAAAGGATTGGACACGCCGGCCGGCGCAAGGCGATAGTTTGCGACTTTGCATGCGTCCGCGAGGCACCGGCCGTTGAACCATCCCACGATTCCCATTGCTGTGGTTGCCCCCGAGCGGCAGCGCAAGCGTCAGGCACCCAAGGGGCGGCGCGTCGATCCGACCGCTCTGGCCGAGGTGCAGACGCTCATCGGCGGCGAGCCGCTGCGGCGCGACCGGTTGATCGAATACCTGCATCGCCTCAACGACCACTATGGCCAGCTCGGCACGCCGCACTTGGCTGCGTTGGCCCAGGAGCTGCGACTGGCGCAGACCGAGGTGTACGAGGTCGCCAGCTTCTATCACCACTTCGACATCGTGCGCGAGGACGCTGATGGCCGTGTGCCGGCGGCGCCTGCGCTCACCGTGCGCGTGTGCGACGGCCTAAGCTGCGAGATGGCAGGCGCGCAGGACCTGCTCGTGCGCCTGCCGTCGCTGCTCGGCCCGGGGGTGCGCGTGCTGGCGGCGCCGTGTGTCGGGCGTTGCGAGCAGGCGCCGGTTGCCGTGGTGCACCACAACGCACTGCCGCATGCGACGCTCGACACGGTGCGCAGCACGGTGGTGTTGCGGGCCATCGCCCCCGCGCCCGATCCCTGCATCGATCTGCAGGCCTATCAGGCACAAGGCGGCTATGCGCTGCTGCGCGAGTGCATCGAGGGCCGCCGCAGCGTCGAAAGCGCGCTGAAGACGCTCGAAGATTCCGGGCTGCGTGGCCTGGGCGGCGCCGGCTTTCCCAGCGGACGCAAGTGGCGCATCGTGCGCGCCGAGCCGGCGCCGCGCCTGATGGCGGTGAACATCGATGAAGGAGAACCGGGCACTTTCAAGGATCGTTACTACCTGGAGCGCGACCCGCACCGCTTCATCGAAGGCATGCTGATTGCCGCCTGGGCGGTGGGCATCGACGCGATCTACGTCTACCTACGCGATGAATACCACGGTTGCCGTGCGCTGCTCGAGGCCGAACTGGCCAAGCTGCGTGCGGCGCCGCCGGCCGGCGCGCTGCCGACGATCGAGCTGCGCCGCGGCGCCGGCGCCTACATCTGCGGCGAAGAGTCGGCGATGATCGAGTCGATCGAAGGCAAGCGTGGCCTGCCGCGGCTGCGCCCGCCGTACGTGGCGCAGGTCGGCCTGTTCGGCCGCCCGACGCTGGAGCACAACTTCGAGACGTTGTATTGGGTGCGCGAGCTGCTCGAGAAGGGCGCTGGCTGGTTCGCCTCGCAAGGTCGCAACGGACGCAAGGGCTTGCGCAGCTTCTCGGTCTCGGGCCGTGTCAGGTCTCCCGGCGTCAAGCTGGCGCCGGCCGGCATCACGTTGCGCGAGCTGATTGACGAGTTCTGCGGTGGCATGCTCGACGGACACGCGTTGTACGGCTACCTGCCCGGCGGCGCATCGGGCGGCATCCTGCCGGCATCGCTGGCCAATGTGCCGCTGGACTTCGACACGCTGCAGCCGCACGGCTGCTTCATTGGCTCGGCTGCGGTGGTGGTGCTGTCGGACCACGATACTGCGAAGGATGCCGCGCGCAACACGATGCGATTCTTCAAGCATGAGTCGTGCGGGCAGTGCACACCGTGCCGCGCCGGCACCGCGAAGTCGCTGGCGCTGATCGAGCAACCCACCTGGGACGTGGGCCTGTTGGCCGATCTGTCGCAGGTGATGCGCGACGCATCGATCTGCGGCCTTGGCCAGGCGGCGCCGAACCCGGTGGACAGCGTGATCAAGTACTTCCCGCATGAGTTGAAGCAAAGGGGCGCGAAGGCATGAACGCGATCACTCGCGCCGAGCGCGCCAAGTTGATGGCCGGGCAAGTGCCATTCAAGCTCGACGGCCGCCAGGTCGTCGCGCAGGGCGCCGAGACCATCCTCGACGTCGCCAAGCGCGAGCGCATCAAGATCCCGCACCTGTGCCACAAGGACGGCCTCGATCCAGTGGGCAACTGCCGCTCGTGCATGGTCGAGATCGCCGGCGAGCGGGTGCTCGCGCCGTCGTGCTGCCGCCGCCCGACCGCCGGCATGCAGGTGCAGACCGCGAGCGAGCGTGCGCGCAAGTCGCAGGCGCTGGTGCTCGAGCTGCTGCAGTCCGACATGCCCGAGGCCGCCTACACGCGGCGCAACGAGGTCGACTTCTGGTCTGAGCAGCTGCATCTGGGCAAGCCGCGCTTCGCGCCGCGCAAACCAGTGGCGCGTGATGCCAGCCATCCGGCGATCGAGGTCAACCTCGACGCCTGCATCCAGTGCACGCGCTGCCTGCGGGCCTGCCGCGACGAGCAGGTCAACGACGTGATCGGGCTGGCGTTCCGAGGCGAGCACGCGCAGATCGTGTTCGACATGAACGACCCGATGGGCGCGTCCACCTGCGTGGCCTGCGGCGAATGCGTGCAGGCCTGCCCGACCGGCGCGCTGGCCCCGGCGCGCGACGCTCAGATGCAGCTGCCCGACAAGCAGGTGGCTTCGGTGTGCCCGTTCTGCGGCGTCGGCTGCCAGCTCACCTATCACGTCAAGGACAACACCATCCTCCACGTGCAGGGCCGCGATGGCCCGGCCAACCACAGCCGGTTGTGCGTCAAGGGCCGCTACGGCTTCGACTACGCGCACCACCCGCAGCGGCTGACCCGGCCGCTGATCCGCCGCGCCGATGCGCCGCCCAAGCGCGGCGACTTCACGATGGATCCCAACGACGTGATGTCGCTGTTTCGCGAGGCCACCTGGGAAGAAGCGCTGCAACTCGGCGGCGGCACGCTGAGCAAGCTGCGCGACGCGCACGGCCGCTATGCGCTGGCCGGCTTCGGCTCGGCCAAGGGCAGCAACGAAGAGGCGTACCTGTTCCAGAAACTGGTGCGCACCGGCTTTGGCAGCAACAACGTCGACCACTGCACGCGCCTGTGCCACGCGTCGAGCGTGGCGGCTCTGCTCGAAGGCATCGGCTCAGGCGCGGTCAGCAACCCGGTGATGGACGTCACGCAGGCCGAGGTGGTGATCCTGATCGGCGCCAACCCGACGGTAAACCATCCGGTGGCGGCCACCTGGATGAAGAACGCGGTGGAGCGCGGCACCAAGTTGATCGTGATGGACCCGCGCAAGAGCGACCTGTCGCGCCATGCGCACCGCTTCCTGCAGTTCAAGCCCGACACCGACGTCGCGCTGCTGAACGCGATGATGCACGTGATCGTCGAGGAAGGTTTGGTCGACCAGAAGTTCATCGCCGACCGCACGCTCGGCTACGAGGCGCTGGCTCAGAACGTCAAGGGCTACAGCCCCGAGTTGATGGCGCCGATCTGCGGCATCGATGCGCAGACGATCCGCGAGGTCGCGCGGTTGTACGCCACCAGCCGTGGCTCGATGATCCTGTGGGGCATGGGCATCAGCCAGCACGTGCACGGCACCGACAACGCGCGCTGCCTGATCGCACTGTCGCTGATGACCGGCCAGATCGGCAGGCCAGGTACCGGCCTGCATCCGTTGCGCGGACAGAACAACGTGCAGGGTGCGTCCGACGCCGGGCTGATCCCGATGATGTACCCCGACTACCAGCGGGTCGACAACAAGGACGCCAAGGCGCGCTTCGCCAGCGCCTGGGGCCTGGCGCCCGAACAGCTCGACGACAAACCGGGCCTCACGGTGGTCGAGGTCATCAAGGCGATCGACGCCGGCCAGATCAAGGGCATGTACATCATGGGTGAGAACCCGGCGATGAGCGATCCCGACGCCGACCATGCGCGCGAGGCCCTGGCCAGGCTCGAGATGCTGGTGGTGCAGGACATCTTCCTCACCGAAACCGCTTACCTGGCCGACCTGATCCTGCCCGCCTCGGCGTTCCCTGAGAAATACGGCACCTTCACCAACACCGACCGCATGGTGCAGCTCGGCCGCCAGGCACTGCAGCCGCCGGGCGACGCGCGCCAAGACCTGTGGATCATTCGCCAGATGGCACGCCAGCTCGGTTTGAAATGGCCCGACTATGGCGACGGCAACGAGGCGGCCACCGCTGCCGTGTTCGACGAGATGCGCCGCACGATGCCGAGCATCGCCGGCATCACGTGGGCGCGTTTGCAGGCCGAGCACAGCGTGACCTATCCGTGCACCGTCGAAGGCGACCCAGGCACCCCGGTGGTGTTCGACGACCACTTCCCCACCGCCACCGGCAGGGCCAAGTTCGTGCCGGCCGATCTGATCCCGGCCAACGAGCGGCCCGACGCCGACTACCCGATGGTGCTGATCACCGGCCGCCAGCTTGAGCACTGGCACACCGGCAGCATGACGCGCCGTGCCGGCGTGCTCGATGCGATCGAGCCCGATCCGGTGGCGATGTTGCACCCGATCGATCTGGCGCGGCTGGGTGTGAAGCCTGGCGCCACGGTGACGATCGAGTCGCGCCGCGGCAGCGTGAGCCTCTACGCGCGCGCCGACGACAGCTCGCCGCCCGGTGCGGTGTTCGTGCCCTTCTGCTACTACGAGGCGGCGATCAACAAGCTCACCAACCCGGCGCTCGACCCATTCGGCAAGATCCCGGAGTTCAAGTACTGCGCGGTGCGCATCAGCCTTGGCGGCTCGGAGCCGACCGCTGCGACGTCGAGCTTCGGGGGTGGCCGCATTCTCGATGCGGCGGCGGTGAACTAACCTCGCGCGATGCGCGCGCGTGGGGTCCACCTTGAATACAGCTTCCAGAGCGACGGCCAGCACGGCGCCGACGTTCACAACCCGCTGTTCGAGCTGTTGTCGGCGCTGCGCGACCACGGCTCGATCCAGCATGCGGCGCAGGCACTCGGCTCGTCGTATCGCCACGTGTGGGGCGCGCTCAAGCACTGGGAGGGCGTGCTCGGGGAGCCGCTGGTCAGCTGGACCCAGGGCCAGCCGGCGCGGCTGACGCCGTTCGCGCAGCGCATGGTGTGGGCCGAAGCACGCGCGCGCGCCCGCCTGACGCCGCACATCGAGGCGCTGCGTGTCGAGCTCGAACGCGTGCTCAGCGAGGCGCTCGATGGCACGCAGCAGGTGCTGACGCTGTATGCCAGCCACGACCTGGCGCTGCCGCTGCTGCGCGAGCGCGCGGGCGCGGAGCACCGGTTGCACGTGGAGCTCAAGTTCGCCGGCAGCGTGGATGCGCTGCGTGCGCTGGCCGATGGGCGCTGCGTGGTCGCGGGTTTTCACGTGCCCAGGCCGCCCGTGGGCGCCAGGCTGTTCGAAAGAAGTCTGAAGCCGTTGCTCAAGCCCGGCCGCCACAAGCTGATCGGTTGCGTCACGCGGCGGCAAGGCCTGATCGTCGCGCACGGCAATCCGCTTGGCATCGGGTCGCTGCGCGACTTGGCGCGCCCCGACGTGCGCTTCGTCAATCGGCAAGGTGGCTCGGGCACGCGCCTGCTCACCGACCAGCTGCTGCAGAGCCAGCGCATCGCCGCCGACACCATCCGCGGCTACGGCGACACGGCGGAAGACAGCCACCTGGCGATCGCCGCTGCAGTGGCCAGCGGCGCGGCTGACGCCGGCATCGGCATCGAAGCGGCGGCGCAGCGCTACGGCCTGCACTTCGTGCCGCTGGCCGACGAGGACTACTTCCTGGTCTGCCTGCGCGATGCGCTCGACACACCACCGGTACTCAAGCTGCGCGAGGTGCTGGCCAGCGCCATCTGGCAGCAGACGGTGCACACGCTGCCGGGTTACGGCGTCGACCGCGGCGGCCAGGTGCTGTCGCTGACGCATGCGCTGCCGTGGTGGAACTTCCGCGTGCGCAAGCGCAAGAGCGCCGCGCCTTGAGGGCGGCGGCCGCCGGGTGGCGGCCATGCCCGCGCTATGTCGGTGGTTTCATATCGCCGGCCCGTGGCGTGTTGCGTACGCTGCCAGCATGCACTGCACACCGACGCCCGCATGAACGCACCCTGCACCAGGCGGGCCTGGCCGAGCGCGACCGCTTCGATTGGCGCAAGGCCGTGGTGGTGGCGATTGCGCGCGACGGCTACCGGGCAGTGTTCTCGTGGCCCGAGCTGGCCAACACCGCCGCTGGCGCACAGGTGATGGTGGTGTACGAGCGCGACGGTGCGCCG
>JBIODO010000034.1:0-17472 GCA_044445225.1 Burkholderiales bacterium | reverse complement strand
GTGGTGGAGCGCCTGGGCCGCTACGACCGCACGCTGACGCCGGGACTGAAGTTCGTGATCCCGTTCGTCGAGCGCGTGAGCTACAAGCATTCGCTCAAGGAGATACCCCTGGATGTGCCAAGCCAGGTGTGCATCACCAAGGACAACACGCAGCTGCAGGTCGACGGCATCCTGTACTTCCAGATCACCGACGCGATGCGGGCGAGCTACGGTTCGAGCAACTACGTGGTCGCCATCACCCAGCTCGCCCAGACCACCTTGCGCAGCGTGATCGGCAAGATGGAGCTCGACAAGACGTTCGAGGAGCGCAGCGCGATCAACGCGGCGGTCGTGAGCGCGCTCGACGAGGCGGCATTGAACTGGGGCGTCAAGGTGCTGCGCTACGAGATTAAAGACCTGACGCCGCCGGCCGAGATCCTGCGCAGCATGCAGGCGCAGATCACCGCCGAGCGCGAGAAGCGAGCGCTGATCGCCGCCTCGGAGGGCCGGCGCCAGGAGCAGATCAACATCGCCACCGGTGAGCGCGAGGCCTTCATCGCGCGCTCCGAAGGCGCCAAGCAGGCCGAGATCAACAAGGCCCAGGGCGAGGCGGCGGCGATCACCGCCGTGGCCGAGGCCACGGCCGATGCGATCCGCAAGATTGCTGCGTCCATCCAGCAGCCCGGTGGCGAACAGGCGGTGCAGCTCAAGGTGGCCGAGCGCGCCGTCGAGGCCTATTCGCACCTGGCCCAGAAGAACAACACGATGATCGTGCCGGGCAACATGAGCGAGGTATCGGCGCTGATCGGCACCGCCATGGCCCTGATGAAGGGGCCGGCCAAGGGGTGAGCGGCTAGAATTTCCTGCTGCGATTCAACGTCCCGCGGAGGGATGGATGAGCGGTTTAAGTCGCACGCCTGGAAAGCGTGTGAGGGTTAACAGCCCTCCGCGGGTTCGAATCCCGCTCCCTCCGCCAGCACCTCTTCAGCCCGTCCCGGAACGCTGAAGCCATTCGTCGCTGGCTTCAGTCGACGACGCGAATGCCGAGCGCCGTGAGTGTGCCGGTGGTCAGCATGCCGCTGTCGCGCATGCCCTTGAGGGTTTGGAAGTGGCGCACGCTGTCGACCAGATCCGGGTTCATCATGCCGTCGATCGTGCCGTCGTACAGCCCGAGGCCGGTGAGCTTGAGTTGCACCTGCATGATCTGCAGGCGCAGCTTCTCGGTCTCCGTCAGCACCACGCTCGATCGGCGGCTGGCGCGAGCGACCTTCGGCGGCAAAGTGGGTTCGACGTGGGTGGACAGTGCCACCTGCGCGGTGGCGCGCACCGCCGCGTTGAGCGCGCGCGACGAAGCCGACTTGCGCCCGGCCTTGTGCAACGCCGGCTGGCCGGCCAGTGGCACCAGCGGGCTGGGCATCGTCGTCTCGGCGCCCTCGGTTGACGTGTTGCGCGCGCTGGCCGCCGCGTGCCGGCTCAGCGGTCGCTGCGGCGTGCCAGGTGCATCGGCATCGCTGCCGTTCAACGGGAACAGCGGTGTGGTCAGCGTCGACGGTCCGGCATCGGGCTCAGTGGCGTCGCGCTTGGGCGATCGGTCTGCGTTGCCGTTCATCAGCGAAGACAGACTCTTCAGAAAGCTGCTCATGCGAACTCGATGGCGAACGCGGATGGCGACCGATTGAGCGCCCGTGCGGGCGTTGCACAACACAGTAGCGCCAATTCCGCGGTTGCTGAAGCACTGCCGCAGCGGCAGCAGGGTCGATCCCACCCCCGAAATCGGGTGCCGGCGGCCTCAGCGGCCGGGATGGATGGCTTGGTGGCCGGTCACTGCGTACTCGGCGCCGGTGGCCGACACGTCGCCTCAGCGCATTGCAAGCGTGACGGCTGACGCGATGATCGACACGGCCAGCAGCACGATCGCGGCAACCACATAGGGTCGCCTGCGCCGTTCCCTGACGGCATGAGCCCTCTCGATCGCGTGACTCGGCTGATCGAACGTCGAGTGCTCGCTGGCGGTCCAGGGCGCCGCAACGGTGGACAGCGCGGCAAGGCCCGATTGCCCGAAGTTCGTCTGTCCGAAACCGGTCGGTCGTTCGTCGGCCGGTTCGGCGTCGTAATCGAAGACGTAGTGACTTCGTCCCATGCACGATTCTCATTCGGCCGGGCGTGGATTCAGAACCGTCGGATCGGGGGATCCGGGGCCCACCGATCGTGACCGATTTCTCGATGGCGCCGGGGTCAGCGAAGACCGCGACGACGCAAGGAAAAGGGCGCCGCAAGCGGCGCCCTCTTCTCTCAATGCAGCGAACCGATCGCTCAGTTCAGCGGCACCTTCTTGCCGTCCTTGTACATGTACAGCGTCATCGCCGGATTCTTCAATTCACCGTCCGGCTCGAAGCCGATGTTGGCGGTGACGCCCTTGTAGTTGATGGCCGCCAGCTTGGGCAGGTAAACCTTGGGGTCGATCGAGCCGGCGTCGACCATGGCTTGCACCAGCACGTGCACGGCGTCGTACACGTAGGGTGAATAGACCTGGAACTGCTTCGGGTACTTGGCGTCGTAGCGCGCCTTCCAGGCATTGCCGCCCGGCATCTTGGCCAGCGACGCGCCGCCCTCGGCGCACACCACATTGCCCAGCGTCTTGGCGCCGCCCGACAGTTCGATCAGCTTGTCGGTGCAGATGCCGTCGCCGCCGAAGTACTTGACGTTGGACAGACCCAGCTGCTCCATCTGGCGCAGCATCGGGCCGGCCTGCGGGTCCATGCCGCCGTAAAACACGCCGTCCGGGTTCTTGGACTTGATGGCGGTGAGGATCGCCATGAAGTCGGTAGCCTTGTCGGTGGTGTACTGCTGGTCGACGATCTCGATGCCCTTGCTCTTGGCGGTGGCGGTAAACACCTCGGCCACGCCCTGACCGTAGGCGGTGCGGTCGTCGATGATCGCGATCTTCTTCAGGTGCAGGTTGTTGGCTGCGTGCAGCGCCAGGCCGGCACCGAGCGCGTTGTCATTGGCCAGCAGGCGGAAGGTTGTCTTGAAGCCTTGAGTCGTCAGCTTCGGGTTGGTGGCCGACGGCGTGATGTGCGGGATGCCGCACTGGTTGTAGATGGCCGACGCGGGAATCGTGGTGCCCGAGTTCAGGTGACCCACCACACCGGCGACCTTGGCGTCGCACAGTTTCTGCGCGGCCGCGGTCCCTTGCTTCGGATCGGCGGCGTCGTCTTCGGCCACCAACTCGAGCTTGACCTTCTTGCCACCGATGGTCACACCTTTGGCGTTGAGGTCTTCGATCGCCATGCGGGCGCCGTTCTCATTGTCCTTGCCGTAGTGCGCCTGCGCCCCGGACACCGGGCCGACGTGACCGATTTTGACCACCATGTCTTGCGCCGAGGCGGCGCCAGCGAGCAGCGCCACAGACGCCGCAGCGATCACGTTCAATTTAACTAGCATGTGCTTGACCTCCAGATGGGTAAGTTGAGAGCGAATACCCAGGGTTATTTCTCAACGGGCGACACAATACCCCAATCCTGAGCCGCTTCGCATCGGGAATCCTCGGGGCGCTGCTGGGTGTGGCCGCGACGCGCGCATGTCGCTCGGAGGGCCGCGCAACGAGGTGCAACACCCCACAACGCGGCACTCAGGACTCGCGATGACGTCCGAGTTCTTCGTTGATGGCCTGCTCGACCGCCTCGCGCAGCCGGTGGGCGAGCTCTTTACGTGCGTCATCGGCCACTGCAGCGCAGACGCGTGCCACCATCGGGGCCAGCGCCTCGCGCAGGCGATGCTCGAACAAGACATCGATGCGCGGCTGCAAGCGCTCGATGACGCGAGCGGCGATGCGCGACTCCTGCAGCCACACCTCCGCCAGCAAAGCCTCCGGTGCGATCTGGGCATCACGCGGCGGCGCCAGCGGTTCCGGCGCGGCCGCCGGCTCCGCGGGCAGGTCGCTGATCACCTCCGTCAGCGTGGGCACGCGCTGCGGCGGTTTCGGCGGCGGGCTGCTCATGGCGCGGCTGCGGCGTCGTCGGCCGCGGTGGCTGCGGTGTTGGCTGTCCCTGCGCGCTCGGGCTTCAGACCCAGCGCCACGTAGTGACGCCAGCGCATGCGGCCCGCTTGGATATCGGCCTCGGCATCGCCGACGATTTCGATGATCCTGTCGAAGCGGGCAGGTGCATCGATCGGTGGCTCGCCCAAATTGACCACCACGTCGACCGGCGGCCAGGTCGCCGCAGCGTCGGCCAGCCAAATCGGCGTGCGCGCCAGCAGTGTGGCGTCGGGGCGCTCGTCGCCGCGCAGCCGGGCGTGCGGGATGAACTCGAGTTGCTCGAAAGTCCACAACAGCGTGTCGAGCCGGCTCAACCGCTCGGACTCGCCCGTCACCGCGACCTGCGCTCCCCGGCGGTAGGCCTTGCGCAACAGCCGGCAGCAGTAGCCCAGCGGGTCGGCGATGTCGGTGTGGAATTCGAGCCGCACCACGTCAAGCCTCTGAATTGCGTGGGCAAGGCCATCAGGCGCTGCCGCCCTCGGCCTGCGCGAGCACGTAGTGGGTCAACAACCCCACCGGCCTGCCGGTGGCGCCTGTTTGCGCGCCAGAGCGCCACGCAGTGCCGGCGATGTCGAGGTGGGCCCAGCGCAGCTTGTCGGTGAAGCGCTTGAGGAACATCGCCGCGGTGATGGCGCCGCCGGCGCGCGGGCCGACGTTGGCGACGTCGGCGAAGTTGCTCTTCAACGCGTCGTCGTATTCGGCATCGACCGGCATGCGCCAGCAGGGATCGAGTGCGGCGTCGCCGGCGCGTGCCAGCGCCTCGGCCAGGGCGTCGTGCGGGGTGAACAGGCCGCTGCGGTGATGGCCGAGCGCTATCACGCAGGCGCCGGTCAGCGTGGCGACGTCGATCACCACACGCGGCTTGAAGCGCTCGGCATAGGCCAGCGCGTCGCACAGGATGAGCCGCCCCTCGGCGTCGGTATTGAGGATCTCCACCGTCTTGCCCGACAGGCTGGTCACCACGTCGCCAGGCTTTATCGCACGGCCGCTGGGCATGTTCTCGCAGGTCGGGATCAGACCGATCAGGTTGACTCGCGCCTTGAGTTGCGCAACCGCGCGGAAGGTGCCGAGCACGCTGGCCGCGCCGCCCATGTCGAACTTCATCTCGTCCATGTCGGCAGCCGGCTTGATCGAGATGCCGCCGGTGTCGAACGTGATGCCCTTGCCCACCAGCACCACCGGCGCGTCCGCGACCGCGGCGCCGGCGTAGCGCAACACGATGAAGCGCGGTGGCTCGTCCGAGCCTTGTGCCACGGCGAGAAAAGCACCCATGCCGAGCTTTTCGATCTCCTTGCGGCCGAGCACCTCGATCTTCAGCTTCATCGTGCGCGCCAGTTCTTCGGCATGCTCGGCCAGTTGCGTTGGTGTGCAGTGGTTGCCCGGACGGTTGGCGACCTCGCGCGCCAGCGTCACGCCGGCCATGATGGCGGCACCTCGCTTCAGACCGTAGCTGACGGCGGCTTCATCGGCGCTCTTGCACAGCAACGTGGTCCGGGCCAGCTTGCTGCCAGGCCCGGCGCTGGGCTTGGTGTGGCGATACACGTAGACGGCGTCGCCGCAGGCAGCGGCCAGTGCTTCGGCGTGCGCTTCGGTCAGTGACGTGGCCCCGGCCAGCCAGACGGCCAGCTGCTTGCCCCCGAGTCCCTTGAGCTGCACGATCCCTATCGACAACGCCGACTTCACGGCGCGTGGCGAGCCGTCGGCCGCCACCGCAAACGCCACCCGCGGCGCCTTCACGCCCGCCAGGCGGCCGACGTACAGGCAACGCCCAGCCTCCAACGCCAGGTCGCCCTGCTCGAGGCTCGCATGCAGCGCCTTGGCCAGCGCCGCTGGCAAATCGCTCGGCGCCTTGTTGCCGACCACCACGACCAGCAACGCGTCGGCACTCACCGAGGCCACGCCGGCCACCGTGGTCAGCTGATGTCTGAAGTCCATAATCGGCCCAGGTTCTGAGGTGGGCAGATGTTATTCGATTCAACGCTGCGCAAAGAGCTTGCGCGCGGCTTTGGCGCGACCCTGGTGGTCATCCTCACCATCGTCATCACGATGATGTTGATCCGCGTGGTCGGCCAGGCTGCCAGCGGCACGGTGGCTCCGGCCGATGTGGCGATGTTGATGGGCTACGCGGTGCTGACCTACCTGCCGACCATCCTGACGATGAGCCTGTTCATCGCCATCGTCGTGACGCTTGGGCGCGCGTATCGCGACAGCGAAATGGCAATCTGGTTTTCCAGCGGCGTGGCCTTGCCGCGCTTCATCGCACCGGTGCTGCGGGTGAGCTGGCCGGTGCTGTTGGTGGTGGCCGTGCTGGTGATGCTGGTGTGGCCGTGGGGCAACCGCAGCAGCGCCGAACTGCGCGATCGGTACGAGCAGCGCTCGGATCTGTCGCGGGTGACGCCCGGCGTATTCCAGACCTCGCGCGATGGGCGCCGCGTGTTCTTCATCGAGAAAGGATCCGACGAGACGATGAACGCGCGCGGCGTGTTCGTGCTGGGCAACGGGGAGCACGAGGAGGCGCTGACGTCGGCGCGCAGCGCACACCTGGAAGACATCGGCAGCGATCGCTTTCTGGTGCTCGACAGCGGGCAACGTAACCAGGTCGACCAGCAGTCGGGCGAACGCACGTTGGCCAACTTCGCTCGCTACCAGGTGCTGGTGGGCGAGAAGCAAGTGCAGAGCGCATCCACACGCTCACCCAAGACGCTGCGCACCCTGGATCTGGTGCTGGATCCGACGGCACGCAATCAGGGCGAGCTGATTTGGCGCCTGGGGATGCTGTTTGGCGCAGTGAACTTGGTGCTGCTGGCCGTCGGGCTGGCGGCGGTCAACCCGCGTCGCGCCACCAACTGGAACCTGCTGTTCGCGCTGCTCGCCTTCTTTGTGTACTACAACCTGATCAACCTGTCGCAGGCCTGGATCGTGGCGGAAAGGCTTGCGCTGGGGCCAGCGCTGGCGCTGGTGCATGGCGGCGCGCTGGTGGTGGCGCTGTTATTGATCTGGTGGCGTGACCATGGCGCTGTGTGGCATCCGTTCTGGGTGCGGCGCCCGACATGAAGACGATCCGGCGGCTGCTGTACCGCGACATCGTCTGGTCGGTGGTTTTCGTGGCGGTGGCCTTCCTGTCGCTGTTCTACTTCATCGACTTCGTCGATGAGCTCGACAACATCGGCCGCAACGGCTACACCGTGCTGCATGCCGCGCTGTCGGCGGCGCTGGAGGTGCCAGGCCACTTCTATGAGTTGTCGCCGATCTGCGTGCTCATCGGCACCATCTACTCGATGGCGCGCCTCGCGCAATCGTCGGAATACACGATCCTGCGCACCGGCGGCCTCGGCCCTGGCCGGGCGTTGCGCCTGCTGGCGCTGCTGGGCCTGTTCTTCGCCGCGGTCACCTTCGCCATCGGCGACTACCTGGCGCCGCTGTCGGAGCGCGAGGCCGTGCTGTTGAAGGCGTCGTTTCGGGGCGGCCTCACGCTGGGCAGTACCGGTGTCTGGCTGAAGGAACGACGCAGCGGCAACGGCAGCGACCGCTCGATCTCGATCAACGTGTCACGCACGTCGGCCAACGGCGAGCTCGATGGCATTCGCATCTTCGAACTCGACAACGACGGCCGCCTGCGCACACGCATCGAGGCGAAGACGGGCCGTGTCGACCGCGGGTCCGTGTGGCAGCTCGACAACGTGGAGCGCACCGACTGGCCTACCCCTGATCAGGCGGCCGCGGGGGTCGCGGTCACGGTGCAGCGCATGGACTCGATGCATTGGCCCAGTTCGCTGTCGGCCAGCGTGGTGGCCGCCGCGGTGCTGCCGGTGAGCACCATGTCGACGGTCGAGCTGTGGCGATACAGCGCGCACCTCGGTGACCAGGAGCAGGCGTCGCAAAGCTACGAGATCCTGTTCTGGAAGAAGGCGCTGTACCCGTTCGCCTGCCTGGTGATGGTGGCGCTGGCACTGCCGTTCGCGTACTTGCATGCGCGCGCCGGTGGCGTCAGCCTCAAGGTGTTCGGCGGCATCATGCTGGGCATCAGCTTCGTGCTGCTGAACAACGTATCGGGCCACCTCGGCATGCTGCGCAACTGGGCGCCCTGGGTGGCCGCGTCGGCGCCCGGCCTGATCTACCTGGCGTTGTCGATGGCGGCGTTCACGTGGCTGGTGCGCTTTCGATGAGCGGGGCGGTGCCCACCACATCGTCGCGCGGCCTGCTGCTGTTCGCGCACGGCGCGCGCGACGCCGCGTGGGCCACGCCGTTCGAGGCGGTGCTGGCGCGTGTGCGGGCGTTGCGGCCGCAGGCGCAGGTGGCACTGGCCTTTCTCGAGCTGATGCCGCCCGATCTGGCCGCCGCGGCGGCGCAACTCGTGCAGCGAGGCTGCAGTCAGGTCGACGTGGTGCCGCTGTTCCTCGGCACCGGCGGCCATGTGCGGCGCGACGTGCCGCTGTTGCTGCAGCGGCTGCAGGCGCTGCACCCGGGCATTCGCTGGACGCTGCACGAACCAATCGGCGAGCACCCCGACGTCATCGAGGCCATCGCTCGTGCGGCGGCGGCTACGAGCGTGAACGACACGCCGACTCAAGGCGCCTGACTTAAAGAACCATGAATCTGCACCAGTTCCGTTTCGTTCAAGAGGCCGCGCGCCGCAACCTCAACCTCACCGAGACCGCGAAGGCGCTGTACACGTCGCAGCCTGGCATCAGCAAAGCGATCATCGAGCTCGAAGAGGAACTCGGCGTGGAGATCTTCGCGCGCCACGGCAAGCGGCTGCGCCGCATCACCGAGCCCGGGCAGCTGGTGCTGAAGTCGGTGGAGCTGATCATGCGCGAGGTCGCCAACCTCAAGCGCATCGGCGAGGAGTACTCCAAGCAAGACGCCGGTACGCTGTCAATCGCCACCACGCACACGCAGGCGCGCTACTTTCTGCCCGAGCCGGTGGCGGCGCTGCGCAAACGCTACCCCAAGGTGCAGGTGGTGCTGCACCAGGGCACGCCGGCGCAGGTGACCCGCATGCTGCAGGACGACTCGGCCGAGATCGGGCTGGCCACCGAGTCGCTGGCCGATGCCGAGGGCCTGGTGTCGCTGCCGTGCTACGAGTGGCAGCACGTGATCGTGGTGCCGGTGCAGCACCCGCTGGCCACGGTGGAGCGGCCCACGCTCGAGCAGCTGGCGGCTGAACCGCTGATCACTTACCACCCCACGTTCACCGGCCGCACGCGCATCGACGCTGCCTTCGCGCGCGCTCACCTCAAGCCGATGGTGGCGCTGGAGGCGATCGACTCCGACGTCATCAAGACCTACGTGCGCCTGGGCATGGGCATCGGCATCGTGGCCGAGGCGGCGATACGGCAAGACCCGCCCGGCGGCGACCTGGCGTGGCGGCCCGCCGGCCACCTGTTCGGCAGCAACCTCACCCGCGTGGCGTTCAAGCGCGGCGCCTACCTGCGCCAGTTCGTGCTGAGCTTCGCCGAGCTGCTGTCGGAGCGCCTGACGCGCGCGCTGATCCTGCGCGCGATGAGCGGCGACGGCGTCGACTACGATCTCTAGGTCCGCAACCGCTTCAGCCTGGGCCCGATGAACGCCGTCACCGCGCGCACCCCCGTCGTCACCAGCCGCCTGCCGCAGGTCGGCACCACCATCTTCACGGTGATGTCGGCGCTGGCCACGCAGCACGGCGCGGTCAACCTCGGGCAGGGCTTTCCGGATTTCGATTGCGACTCAGCGCTGCTCGATGCGGTGAACCAGGCGATGCGCTCGGGGCTGAACCAATATCCGCCGATGGCCGGCGTGCCGCTGCTGCGCGAGGCCATCGCGCGCAAGATCGAGCGGCTGTACGGCCACACCTACGACCCGGGCGACGAGATCACGGTCACCGCCGGCGCCACGCAAGCGATCTTGACTGCGATCCTCGCCGTCGTGCATCCGGGCGACGAGGTGATCGTGCTCGAGCCGTGCTACGACAGTTACGTGCCCAACATCGAGCTGGCGGGCGGGCGCGTGGTGCGGGTGGCACTCACAGCCGGCACCTTCAGGCCCGACTTCGCGGCCATCGCCGCGGCCATCACGCCGCGCACGCGCGCCCTCCTCGTCAACACGCCGCACAACCCCAGCGCCACCGTGTGGTCGCGTGGCGACCTCGATCAGCTGGCTGCGCTGCTGCGCCCGACCGACGTGCTGTTGATCGCCGACGAGGTGTACGAGCACATGGTGTACGACGGCGTTGCCCACGCCAGCGCCTGCGGCCACACCGAGCTGGCGGCGCGTGCGTTCGTGGTGTCGAGCTTCGGCAAGACCTATCACGTCACCGGCTGGAAGGTCGGCTACGTGGCGGCTCCGCGTTCGTTGAGCGCTGAATTCCGCAAGGTCCACCAGTTCAACGTGTTCACCGTCAACACGCCGGTGCAGCATGGCCTGGCGCGCTACATGCAAGACCCGCGGCCCTACCTTGAGCTCGCCGCGTTTTATCAACGAAAGCGCGACCTGTTCCGCGCCGGCTTGGGCGCCACGCGGCTGCGCCTGCTGCCCAGCGAAGGCACCTACTTCCAGTGCGTCGACTACTCGGCGATCAGCGATCGCAGCGAGGAAGACTTCTGCCGCTGGCTCACCAGCGACATCGGCGTGGCCGCGATCCCGCTGTCGGCGTTCTACGAGGACGGCCGCAACCAGCTGTTGGCGCGCTTCTGCTTCGCCAAGCGCGACGAAACGCTCAATAGCGCCCTCGATCGCCTGGCTCGGCTGTAGACGCGCGCGCCTGCCCGCGCCTCACGACTTGGGCTTGGGCGGCGGCAAGTCAGCGAAGTCGCTGCGCTGGTCGGGATTGCGCAGCTCGGTGTCTTCGCGCCGGAACACCTGCGTGTCGTCGTCCATCGGCAGCGGCTTGGTGAGGTCGACATCGACCGTGCCGTAGACGCTCGAGGGATCATCGCTCGCGTCGCGCGCCGGGCGCGACGAGCGCAGCACCTCGATCGACGGCTCGCTGGCGCGGCTCAACTCGGCCAGGCCGGTGGGCGTGGTGAACAGGTGCGGCCGCGCAGTGGTCGGCTCGAACTCCTGGCCTCTGTCCAGTGGCAACAGCACATCGATCGAGGTGGGCGGGCCGCCCTGGTGGTCGAGCAGGTCGCGCGCCATCGAGTAGAGAAACAGCACCTCGCGGTACGCGGGCAACTCGAACAACTCGCCGTCGTCGCGCCTGAACATCAGGGCCTCGAGTTCGGTCATCGCATCCAGCGGCTCGCGCCACCGTGCCTGCAGGCTGCGCATCACGTTCGGATACTCGACCAACGAGCGGCCGTGTTGCAGATCGGAATCCCAGTCGGGCGCGTAGGCATTGAAACGATGGTTGAAGCGCTCACGCGTGCGTTCGTACGACTCGCGATCGCCTTGCCGGCGGTAGATCTCCAGCAGCTTCAAGTACGGCAGCGGGCTGGTGCCGCCGCTGCTGCGGATGTGGCCCATCAGCAAGTCGATCGCCGCATCATCCTGGCCCAGCACGACAAAAAACTCGGCCTGCTGTTCGAGGTCGATCAGCTCCTCGATCGACACGTCGCGCGGTTCCTGTTGCGACGCGAACAGCGAATCGCGGAATGCCGGCTTCGCCGGCGTGGGCGACTTCACGGTGACGGTCTGCTCGGGCTTGACCAACGGCGGTGGCGCCACCTGCGGCGGCAGCGTCATCGGGTGCAGCGTTGGAGGATTCAGCGGCACCTTGCCCGCCGCCGCGCCCTTGGTGGCCGCCCACCACGCCGCCTGCTGCTCGCGCTGCACCCGTCGCATGTGCAGCCACAGCCACAGCGCAAGCGCGGCCAGCAGCGCCATGCCGGCGCCCAGCCACGGCGCGAGCTTGCCGGCGCTTTCTGCCTGCGCAAGTTTCAGACGCAAGGCAGCGGTCTGCTCGCGGTCGCGTTCGGCGTCGGCGCGCAGTTTTTCGAGCCCCTGCTCCAGCGCTCTCATGCGCTCGGCCGCGGCAGCGGCATTGGCCAACGCCGCACTGGCCGCTTGCTCGGCCATCGCCGCACTGGCGGCCATCGCGGCCACGCGCAGTTGCGCCTCCTGCACGTCCGCGGCGGCGGAGGGCGCAGCGGCACCGCGCGCCACAGGCTCGAGCGGGTCGAGTTGCAGGCGCGGCCCGGTAGCCGAGGCCGTGCGCTGCGGCGCTGCAGCGCGGCGCACGGCCGTCGTGGGGGCGCTCGTCACTGCCGGCGTGGTGGCCGCCGCCGTACGCACGGGCCGGCGTGCCGGCGCCGATGCCGCGGCTGCCGTTCGTGCGGTGGTGCTGGCGGCCGCAGGCCTTGGGCTGCGCGCCGCAGGCTGGTCGGTGCGCGCTGCTGTCGGCGCACTGTCGCTTGCCGTGCTCGAGGGCTCGGCACGCGGCGCCGAGGCCGCCGCCTCGCGTCGCGTGGGTGCTGCTGCGCCCAGCGCCTGGCCAGCCGACGGCTCAGGCGCTGCTTCGGGCGCGGCGGCCACCGTGATCAGCGGTGGGTCGGCGAACACGGTGAATCGGCGCTCGAGCCGTATCGCGCAACCCAGCGTGAGCGTGACCGTGACCACGGGCTCTTCGATCGCCACCGTCGAATACACGCGCACGACGCGCTCTTCGGTGAGGGCGCCCTGTTCGATGCTGGTGCGCACCGCCGACGGTGCGACGCGTTGATCGCCTTGGTAGACCTCAGCCGTCACGCACGTGGTGTTCAGCGACTCGTCGCTGGCCACTTGCACGTTGATCGGGAAATTGAGCGGTGCGCCCAGCGTGACATTCGACGGCGCGCGCACGATGCCCAGCGCTTGCGCAGCCATGCTCGCCGCGAGTACCAGAGGAGCCACCAGGATGATGCTGCGAGCATTCATGCAGTGGGCGCCGGCGCGTCGGATCTGGGGCGGTGCATCACGTTTGAAATATCGCGCGGGACTCTAGCATGAAGGTCCTCGCGCTCCCTCGTGAAAACGCCTGAGTGGCGGCCCTGGATGAGAGAATGTTCCCCGTTGTGCGTCATGCTGCGCGAGAGGGCTGTTGGTCATGGCATCGGAGTTGTTGAGCGAACGTCGCGGCAGCGCGCTGGTGCTGACCATCAGCGACCCGGCCACACGCAATACGCTGTCACCCCATGTCTACGAAACGGGGGCCGCGGCACTGCGCGGGGCGGCCGGCGACCCCGCGCTGCGCGGCATCGTGTTGCGTGGCGACGGTGCGCACTTCTGCGCTGGCGGTGACCTGCAGCGCCTGGCAGCCTCCCGCGACGGCCCGCCGGATCAGGTGCGCGCCAACATCGATCGCTTCCACGCGTTCGTGCTCGCCATACGGGAATGTCCCAAGCCGGTGATCGCCGCCGTCGAGGGCCATGCCGCCGGCGGCGGTTGTTCGCTGGTGCTGGCGTGCGACCTGGTGGTTGCCGCCGAGGGCGCGCGCTTCACGATGTCGTACGGCCGCGCCGGGCTGTCGCCCGATGGCGGCGGCACATTCCATCTGGCGCAGGCGCTGCCGCGCGCACTGGCGCTGCAGATGCTGTGGCTGCCCGAGCCGATGAGCGCGCGGCAGTGGCAAACGCTCGGGCTGGTCAATGCGGTCAGCGCGGACGGCCAAGCCCTGAGCGAGGCGCTGGCCTGGGTCGAACGGCTGAGCCGCATGGCCAGCAACGCGGTGGCCAGCGCCAAGGCGTTGGCCAACTGCTCGCGCTCGCGCACGCTGCCCGAGCAGCTGCACGCCGAGCGCGAGCAGTTCGTGCCGAATCTGCAGCACGACAACGCTGCTGAGGGATTGCGCGCGTTCTTCGAAAAACGCGCGCCGCGCTTCAGCTGAAGCCGGCGCGCCGCGCTGCGGCCTACTGGTCGTAGCCCGGCAGCTGTCGCTGCAGGCGGCGCAGCAGCCCCGGCCACACGAGTTGTGGGCCGAGTCCCTTGGTGGCCTCGATCGACATCTGCGTCGCGTTGTCGATGATCGGCCGGCCAATGGGGATCAGCTCGCCGCCACCGGCCTGCGCGCGGACCTGCACCGTGCAGGCGGTCTCGAACGCGTACATCGCCAGCCACGCTTCGGCCACAGTGGCGCCGACGGTGAGCAGGCCGTGGTTGCGCAGCATCAGGTACTTGTTGCTGCCCAGGTCGCGCTGCAGGCGCGGCTTTTCGTCCTCGTTCAGCGCGACGCCCTCGTAGTCGTGGTAGCCGAGCTGGCCCATGATGAAGATCGAGAACTGCGAGATCGGCAGCAACCCTTCGCGCTGCGCCGACACCGCCACGCCGTTGAGCGAGTGCGTGTGCACCACGCAACCCACGTCGTGGCGCGCGGCGTGCACGGCGCTGTGGATCGTGAAGCCGGCCGGGTTCACCGGATACGGAGAGTCTTCGATCTTGGTGCCCTGCAGGTCGATCTTGATCAGGCTCGAGGCGGTGATCTCCTCGAACATCAGCCCGTAGGGGTTGATCAAGAAATGCTCGTGCGGCCCCGACACCCGCGCGCTGATGTGGGTGAACACGAGGTCGTCCCACTTGAACAGCGCCACCAGCCGATACGCGGCCGCCAGGTCGACACGCGTCTGCCATTCTTCGGGCGACACCTGAGCGCGGCGGCTGGGCATGGCGATGATGGCGGCTGAATTCATGATGGGGCTCCTCTTGCCGGGACGGTGTTCGGTGACAAGGGCATAGACAATACAGCTTCCGGAGCGGCCCGGTCGGCGGCGGCCGGCGCACTCATGAAAATCCCGGCCCTGACGATCGAGGAGCGGCACCACATCGAATCCGGTGGCTGGTTCTCGCGCCTGTCGGCGCCGCTGCGCGACGACATCCAAGCTCGTGCGGTGATCAAGCGCTATGCCGACGAGGCGCCGCTGGCCACGCGCGGTGGCCCGGCCGAGCAGTGGTGCGGCGTGGCTCGCGGCGCGGTGCGCATCTCCAACGTCACGCTGTCGGGCAAGCAGGTGGTGTTGACCTATGTGGAGCCGGGCACCTGGTTCGGCGACATCGCGCTGTTTGACGGCCTGCCGCGCACGCACGACGCCAACGCGCACGGCGACACCACGCTGCTGGTGGTGCGCAAGGCGGACTTCAAGGAGTTGCTGGCCACGCACGTGGAGTTGTATGAAGCGCTGCTGCGGCTGAACTGCCGGCGCCTGCGCCTGATGTTCAACCTGATCGAAGACTTGAACAGCCGCCCGCTCGGCGCGCGCCTGGCCAAGCAGATCCTGCTGCTGGTCAAGAGCTATGGTGTGGCACACGGCAGCGAGATCCGCATCGCGTTGCAGCTCGCGCAGGAAGACCTGGCGCAGTTGCTGGGTGCATCGCGCCAGCGCGTCAACCAGGAGCTCAAGGGCTTCGAGCGCCAGGGCGCCGTGCGAGTCGAACCGACCCGGCTGGTGGTGCTGTCGCGCGAATTGCTGCTATCGATCGCCGAACGTTGAGAGGCAGAGTATGGAATCCATGGCGCAATTCATCGGAACGCAGGCGGTCTCGGAGCGCCACGCGTTCGACGTGGCGGCGCTTGAGCGTCACCTGCAACGCGAACTGCCTGGGTTCGCGGGGCCGTTGCGCGTCGAGCAGTTCAAGGGCGGCCAGTCCAACCCGACCTACAAGCTGATCACGCCGCAGCAGACTTACGTGATGCGCACCAAGCCGGGCCCGGCGGTCAAGCTGTTGCCGTCGGCGCATGCGATCGAGCGCGAGTTCCGCGTCATGCGCGCGCTGGCCGGCAGCGCCGTGCCGGTGGCGCAGATGCACCTGCTGTGCGCCGACGAGGCGGT
Organism: Burkholderiales bacterium; assembly: GCA_044445225.1. Taxonomy (GTDB): domain Bacteria; phylum Pseudomonadota; class Gammaproteobacteria; order Burkholderiales; family Burkholderiaceae_C; genus JAEUPI01. The sequence continues at coordinate 1,737 of JBIODO010000034.1, read as the reverse complement.
GATCGGCCGCGCCTTCTACGTGATGCAGTTCGTCGAGGGCCGCGTGCTGTGGGAGCAGTCGCTGCCCGGCTTCACGCCGGCCGCACGCAACGCCATCTACGACGAGATGAATCGCGTGATCGCCGCCCTGCACAGCGTCAATGCGACGCAGCTGGGCCTGGCCGACTACGGCAGGCCGGGCAACTACTTCGTGCGCCAGATCGCGCGCTGGTCCAAGCAGTACCAGGCCTCGCAATTGCAGACCATCGTCGAGATGGATCGCCTGATCGAGTGGCTGCCGGCGCACCTGCCGCCCTCCGCGCTCGACGAATCGCAGGTGGCGGTCGTGCACGGCGACTTCCGGCTCGACAACCTCATCTTCGACGCCCACGAGCCGCGCATCGCTGCCGTGCTCGACTGGGAGCTGTCAACCCTGGGCCACCCGCTGGCCGACTTCAGCTACCACTGCATGGGCTGGCACATCGAGCCGGGCGTCTTTCGCGGCATCGGCGGGCTCGACCTCGCGGCACTGGGCATTCCGAGCGAGCGCGAGTATGTGCGCCGCTATTGCCAGCGCACCGGCCGCGGCGACCCCGACGCGGTGATGGCCGATTGGAACTTCTACTTAGCGTACAACCTGTTCCGCCTGGCCGCGATCACGCAGGGCATCGCCAAGCGCGCCGCCGATGGCACCGCCGCCAGCGCGCAGGCGCGCACGTCGGGCGATGCGACCGCTGCGCTGGCGCGCATGGGCTGGGCGCAGGCCCAGCGCAATTGAGCGCAACATCGCAAGACGCCAAGCCGCATCGACACACACCACGAGGAGCACACATGGACTTCGCCTACTCCGCACGCACGCAAGAGTTGCAGGCCAAGCTGACGGCTTTCATGGATCAGCATGTGTATCCGGCCGAAGCGCGCTATGCCGATGAACTGCGCGCCAACACCGACGCCGGCAAACGCTGGACACCGCTGCAGACGATCGAGGCGCTCAAGCCCAAGGCGCGCGCGGCGGGCTTGTGGAACCTGTTCCTGCCCGACAGCACGCTCGGCGCCGGTTTGTCGAACCAGGAGTACGCGCCGCTGGCCGAGATCATGGGCCGCGTGCCGTGGGCCAGCGAAGTGTTCAACTGCTCGGCGCCCGACACCGGCAACATGGAGGTGCTGGTGCGCTACGGCTCGCCCGAGCATCAGAAGAAGTGGTTGACGCCACTGCTCAACGGCGAGATCCGCAGCGCGTTTGCGATGACCGAACCCGCGGTGGCGTCGTCGGATGCCACCAACATCGAGTCGCGCATCGAGCGGCGTGGCGACAGCTACGTGATCAACGGCCGCAAGTGGTGGACTTCGGGCGGCGGCGACCCGCGCTGCAAGATCATGATCTTCATGGGCAAGACCGATGCGTCGGCGCCCCGGCACTCGCAGCAGTCGATGATCCTGGTGCCGTTCGACACGCTGGGCGTCAAGGTGATGCGGCCGCTGTCGGTGTTCGGCTACGACGACGCGCCGCACGGCCACATGGAGGTCGACTTCAAGGACGTGACGGTGCCGGCATCGAATCTGCTTCTCGGCGAGGGCCGCGGCTTCGAGATCGCGCAGGGCCGCTTAGGGCCGGGGCGCATCCACCATTGCATGCGCCTGGTCGGGCTGGCCGAGCGCTCGCTCGAGCTGATGTGCAAGCGCGCGGTCTCGCGCGTGGCGTTCGGCAAGACCGTGGCGCAGCAGACGGTGACGCAAGAGCGCATCGCCGAAGCGCGC
>JBIODO010000033.1:0-17596 GCA_044445225.1 Burkholderiales bacterium | reverse complement strand
GCCGAACGCCCCAGCCCGGTGGCGGTGCGCTTGTCGCGCTTGAGAGTTTCTTTCCCCGGCTGCAGGCTGGGGGCCTGTTCGTACCGGGTGTGGGTTTTTTGTTCGGCGGCCTCGCCCCACTTCTTGGCCGCGGCCGCCGAACAATTCACCAACACCGTGTACGAACAGGCCGACAGCCTGCAGCCGGTGATCGACAAGCTCAAGCTCGACAAGCGCAGCGCCACCGTGCTGCGACGTCCGGCCGCCGGCGCCACCGGCGCGTTGGGGTCGGCCAAATTGCTCGACGCCGTGTTCGGCAACGACAGCGTGCGCAGCAAGCGCAACAACACCGACGCCATCGAGGTTGGCCCCAATCAGCTGGCCGCGGCGCACGTCACGCAGTACCAGCCGGCGCGCACGCTGCCGCTGGCCGAGGTGCGCGAGCGGGTGCGCGAGCGCGTGGTGGCCGCGCGTGCCGCCGAACTGGCGCGCCAAGACGGCGAGGCCAAGCTGGCGCAGGTCAAAGCGGCCAGTGCAACCGAACTGCCCGACAAGACCACACTGTCGCGCCAGCAGCGGCAGGACATGCCCACGGCGCTGGTGGATGCGGTGCTGCGTGCCGATGCCGGCAAGCTGCCGGTGCCGCTGGGAGTCGATCTCGGTGAGGGCGGCTACGTCGTCGCGCGCATCGATGCCGTGCTGCCTCGCGAATCACTCGATGACGGACCCTCGCGCGAGCAATACGGCCAGGCCTGGTCGTCGGCCGAGACGCGCGCTTATCTTGAAGCGCTGAAGCAGCGCTTCAAGGCCGAGGTACGCGCTGGCGCGGTGCTCGACCCCGCACCGGCCGAGGCGCCGCGCTGAAGGCGCGCACGAACTGCGGTCGTCGAGAGTAGGCCGCTCGTATAATTTGCGCTGCGACGGTGGCTGTAGCTCAGTTGGTAGAGTCCCAGATTGTGATTCTGGTTGTCGTGGGTTCGAGTCCCATCAGCCACCCCACATGCCGCATCGGCGAGCCAACACGCCCTGTGCGAATTCGGCGCCTTGAGCCCCATATGCGCACGGCCCGCTCTCGCGGGCCGAGCGGTTTAGGCAAGCCTTCGCTCGCACGAGGCGGCCAATGGCCGCTCGCTCGGTCATCGGGCTTGCGTCAACTCAGCTGCGCACCACGATGTCGTTCTGGACCGCGGTCACGCCAGCGACGGCGCGGGCCAGGCGTTCGGCCGCCATCTTTTCGTCGACGTTCTTGGCGAAGCCCGACAGTTGCACGGTGCCCTTCAACGTCTCGACGCTGATGGCCATCGCGCTGACGGTCTGGTCTGACGCGAACTTGGCCTTCACCTGGGTCGTGATGGCAGTGTCGTCGACATAGCTGCCGACGCTCTCCTGCTTGCGCTGCACCGCGCAGCCGGTGGTCATGAGCAGAGCCATCGCGGTCATGGCGGCGGTAAGGATGTGGCGGGTTTGCATGATGTTTGCCTCTCGGAAGTGGTAGTTGGGATGCGGCGTTCAAGGCGACCCGAGTCAGCTCTTGCCGCTGACCACCAGCTGGTTGTCCACGCCGACCACGCCCTCGACGGTGGCGGCCAACTGCTGGGCGCGCTGGCTCGCCGTGGCGTCGGGGGCGGTGCCACGCAACAGCACGCGGCCATTGACCGTGTCGACGTTGATGCGCATGACGCTCAAGTTCGGATCGCCGGCGATCTTGGCGTTCACCGCGGTGGTGATCGCAGCATCCTTGACCTTGTCGGACACTTCGCCGGCCATGCGCTCGGTGCTTTGTGCCACCTCGCCGGCAGCGGCCTTCGCGCCGTCCTTGGCCTCGTTGGCCTTTTGCTCGGCATTTGCCATTGTGCTGTCGAGCCTCTGACCGGCGGTCTGCGAGGAGGACGGCTTGTCGCACGCGGCCACGGTGACTGCGGCCAGGACGGCAATCAGCGCGGCGAGCGGGCGCATTCGCGCGGGTGCTTGGATAAGTTCGTGCATGTCAGCTCCTTCATCGATACCGCCTGATCGGCGGCTGACGACACCATAGGCAAGCTGCCGCTTGCAAGCGATCGGAACGCTGCCCGTCGGCGTGTCGGACAATGCCGACACGGCGTTTCGAGATGTGAACTTCAGTAGTGGCGCAGCGGAAGGGTGAAAGCAGGCATGCCGGCACGTTGGCTTCTCGGGCCCGGATCTGCATCGACGATTCGCGCACGCATCCAGTGGTTGGTGGTCGTCTGCACCGTGCCGGTGTTCCTGGTGGCCGTGGTGCTGCTGGTGCTGTCGTACCAGCGCGGGCGCGATGCGCTGCTGCAGACCAACCTGCAGGCGGCGCGCAACCTGGTGCAGTCGGTCGATCGCGAGATCGATGCCACGATTCAGGTGCTGCTGGCGCTGGGCACCTCGGCCAGCATCGACGAGCGCGACTACCGGCGCTTCCATGCGCGGGCGCGCCAGACCCTGCAGTACCTGGCCGCCGACAACATCGTGCTGTTCGACACCGAGCTCAACGGCCTGGCCAGTGCAGCGCACGAATGGGGCACGCCGCTGCCGAAGGTGCAGCGCGACCGTTTTCCGCAGGTGTTGTCCAGCGGCAAGCCCGCGGTGTCGGACGCCTTCGTCGGCCAGGTTTCCAAGCAGCTGCAGATCGCGGTGGCGGTGCCGGTGATGCGCGACGGCCGGGCGATTGCCCGCCTCGAGATGGTGTTCAACCTGCAACGCTTCGCCGACCTGCTGTCGCGGCAGAACTTCTCGCCGCAGTGGACTGCCGTGGTGCTTGACAGCCAGGGCGTGATCGTCGCGCGTACGCGCGATCCGCAAGGCTTCGTGGGCAAGGTCGCCGCGCCGGCGCTGCTGAATCGCCTGAAGAATACGCAGGAGGGCAGCTTCGAGGACTACACGGCCGATGGCAGTTTCGTCGCGGCCACCTTCAGCCGCGCCAGCGTCCACGGCTGGGCCGCGGCCATCGGCGTGCCGGTGAACGAACTCAATGCTCAACTGCAGCGTTCGTTGTGGCAGTACGGCGTCAGCGCGGCGTTGCTGTTGGCGGCCGGCCTGTTGCTGGCTCGCGCGATCGGCCGCGGCATTGCCCAGCCTATCCAGGCGCTGGTGCGGCCCGCGCTGGCCATCGGGCGCGGCGGGACGGCAGCGGTGGCGCCGTCGTCGCTGCACGAGGCGAGCGAACTCGGCCGGGCGCTGCAGCAGGCGCAGGCGCTGCTGCTGCAGCGTGAAGACGCCCGCCAGAGCGCCGAAGCGTCGGTACGCGCCAGCCAGTCGCGGCTGCAGATGGCGCTCGACGCCGCCCAGATCGGCGACTGGGATATCGACATCAGCACGGGCGCGATCCGCCACTCGCTGCAGCACGACCGTTGCTACGGCTACACCGAAGCGATCGACTGGAACCTCGATCGGTTCTTCGAGTGCATCCATCCCGACGACCGCGAGCGCGTTCGCCGCCACATCAGGCAGACCACGCAAGAGCGAGCCCCATGGCTCGACGAGTTTCGCGTCGTCTGGCCCGACGGCAGCGTGCATTGGCTGACATCGCGCGGCGCCTACCTGTCGCGCCCTGGCGAACCGGGCTTTGTGGTCGGCGTGGTGATCGACAGCACCGCGGCCAGGCAGGCCGAGGACCTGCGCCTGCACAGCGTGCGCCTGGAGGCCGAGAACCGCCAGATGCAGGAGGCCAACCGGCTGAAAAGCGAATTCCTGGCCAACATGTCGCACGAGCTGCGCACACCGCTGAACGCGGTGATCGGTTTTGCCGAGATCCTGCGCGCCAGCGGACCCAATCTTGCGGAGGAAAAACGCGTCGACTACCTCGGCCACATCGCGACCAGCGGGCGTCACTTGCTGCGCCTGATCAACGACGTGCTCGATCTGTCCAAGGTGGAGTCGGGCAAGTTCGATCTCGTGCCCGAGCCGCTGCAGCTGCCGCAGTTGGCGCACGAGGTGGCCGGCGTGCTGCAGGCCGAGGCGGCACGCAAGGGCGTGCAGCTGAAGGTCGACATCGATCCGCTGGTGGCCGACCTCGTGCTCGACCCCGCGCGTCTGCGGCAGATGCTCTACAACCTGCTGTCCAATGCGATCAAGTTCACCGGCACGGGCGGCAGCGTGGTGATGCGCGCCATGCCGCACGGCGAGCAGCAGGTGCGCATCGAGGTCCAAGACAATGGCATCGGCATCGCGCCCGCCGACCTGCCCAAGCTGTTTCAGCAGTTCCAGCAAGTGCACACCGGTCTGGCCAAGACGCATCCGGGCACCGGCCTGGGCTTGGCGCTGACGCGCCACCTCGCCGAGTTGCACGGCGGCAGCGTCGGTGTGCGCAGCACGCCCAGCGTGGGCAGCGTGTTCCACCTGGTGCTGCCACGCCGCTTCGGCGCCGCGGTCGTGCCCGCGAGTCCGGACGGCGAGCCGGCGCCGCCCGATGCGCCCACCGTGCTGGTGATCGAGGACGATGCTGCCGACCAGGCCCAGCTGGCGCGAATCCTGCGCTCGGCGGGCTATCAGGTCGAAGTCGCCGGCACCGCGCAGCGCGCGCTGCAAATGGCCGCGGCGCGCCGTTACGACGCCATCACGCTCGACCTGTTGCTGCCCGATCGCAGCGGCCTGGAGGTGTTGAGCGAGCTGCGCGCGGGAGGCCCCAATCGCGAAGCGCCGGTGGTGGTGATCACGATGGTCACCGAGACCTCGGCGCTGGCCGGCTTTGTGGTCAGCGACGTGCTGGCCAAGCCGATCCGCCAGCCCGAGGTGAATGCGGCGCTGCGGCGCCTGGCCCGCAGCGACGGCGGTGCGCTGCGCGTGCTGGTGGTCGACGATGACCCCGCTGCGCTCGAGCTGATGGCGACCACGCTGCAGGCGATGGGCATCGCGCCCGTGCTTGCCTCCAGCGGCGTGCTGGCGCTCGAGATGCTCGAGCAGCATGCACCCGATGCGATGATCCTCGATCTGGTGATGCAGGGCATGAATGGATTCGATCTGCTGCACCAGGTGCGGCAACAGCCCCACTTGCAGCAGCTGCCGGTGTTCGTGTGGACCCACATGCGACTGAGTGCCGACGAACTGGCTACGCTGTCGCGCTCGGCACAAGCGGTGGTGGGCAAGCTCGACGGCGGCCTCGACGCACTGGTGCAGCACCTGCGCGCTTGGGCCGTGCAGCGCATTCAGCGCGAGACTGCATGAGCAACCCGCCGCGCGTGCTGGTGGTCGACGACGGCCTGCTCAACGTCGAGCTGGCGACCTACCTGCTCACCAAGGCCGGCATGCAGGTGGCCAGCGCGCTCGACGGCAGCGGCGTGCTGGCGCAAGTGGCCGCGTTCGCGCCCGACCTCGTGCTGATGGACATTCAGCTGCCGGGGCTGGACGGCCTGGCGCTGACGCAGCAGCTGCGCACCCAACCGGCCACGCGCTCGCTGGTGATCGTGGCCTTCACGGCCTACGCGATGAAGGGCGACCGCGAGAAGTTCCTGGCCGGCGGCTGCGATGGCTACATCGGCAAGCCGATCGACGTCGCCACGTTCGCCGACGAGGTGCGGGCCTTGTTGCCGGTGCGCTGACGCGGCGCTTTCAGGCGCGCTCGCCGAGATCCGGCACGCGGATCTCGCAGCTGATGCCGCGGGTGCCGTTCTCGCGCCAGTGCACCTCGCCGCCGAGCAGCTTGACGCGCTTGCGGATGCCGCCCAGGCCGAGGCCGTGCGCCCAGGTCTCGGGCCGGCGGCCGGCGCCGTCGTCGCTCACCTGCAGCGTGAAGCGGCTGCGCTCGTAGTGCGCCGACACCGACGCGCGCGTGGCGTGCGCGTGCACGATCACGTTGTTGATCAGCTCGCGCAGCATGCGCGTCAGCGCCGACCACTGCACCACGCTCAGGTTGATGTCGCGATCGAATTCGAACGACCAGTCGAGCTCGCAATGCGCCGCATCGAGCCGCTGCGCGATGTCGGCCTTCCACTCGGCGCCGGCGTGCGACAGCAAGTGTGATGATGCAGCCAGTCCGCGCGTTAGCGTCTTGAGGTCTTGCAGCGTGTGGCGGACGTAGTCTTCCATTTCGGGGCTCTGCGCCTTGTACATCAGCGTCAGCAGGCGCGCGCCGATGTCGTCGTGCAGGTCTTGCGCGATGCGCGCACGCTCCTCGTTGCGCCCCTGTTCGACCGCGCGGTCGAACGCCACCGCGCGCACCATCTGCTCGAGCACGCGGTCGGTCAGGCGCGCGTCCTCGCGCGTGAACATGCGCCGGCCGCGCCGCGCAAAGCGCAACACCAGCGAGCCGCGCGGCTGCAGCTCGTCGGGCACGCCGGGCAGTCGCGGCAGCGGCACCTGCATCGTCGAGCCATCGCCCAGCACGCGGGCGCCGTTGGTCGAGCGCGTGGTGTGGCCGAGCTCCAGCGGCTCGAACAGCTCGCCCAGCAGCCGCGCAAAGTGCTCGGTGTGGTCGCCGCCGGTGGTCTCGATCTCGCGCGCGGTGCGGTACAGCCCTTCGAACATGCGCTCCGTGGTCAGCATGTTGCTGCCCATCAGGAGATTTAGCATCCACTGCCGCGCGCCGGCGTACAGGCCCAGCGCCAGGAACAGCGCCAGCGTGTGCGAGGTGAACTGGCTCACCGGCACCACCGCGACGAACAGCAAATCCAGCGAGGTGGCCACGGCGCTGATGCCGGCCAGCAGTGTGAACTCGCGCATCACCTGCTGCGAGCGCGACAAGAACGGCACCAGCATCAGCGCCGAGGCCTGGAACACGTACCAGATCAGCGAGCCCGGGCCGGCCGCGAAGCGCTGCACGTCGACATTGCCTTGAGACAACGCCACCGTCAGCGTCAGCAGCAGCAGGATCGCCAGCACCGCCAGGCTCAGGCGCCGCATCACGATGGCCATCGGGTGCGGGGTCAGCCGGTACGACCACACGAGCAGCAGCCAGCCCGCCGCAAAGTAGCTGAGCTGCAGACCCTGCACCCACCACCAAAGGCCCGGGACCGGATTGAACGCGACCGTCACGATGAACCCGGCGCCCACCGCCCACGACGTGATGGCGATCAGGCCTTGGAATGGCAGGCGCCGCGGGTACACGGTCAGCGCATGCACGCTGGCAGCGCCGGTGATGATGTCGCACGACACGCGCAGCCACAGATCCAGCGGCGCCAACTGGGCCGGAAAGTCGAAACCCGGCAACGTGTCCAGGCCGATCAGCAACAGGTGCGTGGTCTGCGCCAGCGCGGTCAGACCGAACAGCAAATTGCGCTCGTCGGGCTGCACCAGCACGACCACGGCGCCGGTGAGATAGAACACCAGCGCCAGCGCCGTCATGAGCCAGAACACCGAGCCGAGCCCCGCGTAGCCGCGCGGGGCCGTGCGCACCTCCACCACGGCGGCCGCTTCGGCGAGCTTCAGACGCACGCTGCCCTCGCGCAGCGCGCTGGAGAAGGCCGCGCCGTTGGCCAGCTGCTGGCTACGCTGCACGTCATCGACCACCCAGCGCGGTGAGCGCCGCGCCAGCAACACGTCGGGCGGCAAGAAGCGGCCATCGGCCATCAGCACGCCGAGCAGGGTTTCGCCCACATGGGCGCGCAGCGCCGCGTCACCCGCACTGTCGAGCACCATCTGGCCGTTGGCGTTGATGCGCCACCCGGCGTCGAGATGCGGCGAGCCCGACAGCGTGCGCAACAGCGTGAAAAGGCCCACGCAACCGAGCAGCGCCAGCACCACGAGCGCGCGCCGCCGCCAGCCCAGCCAGCGACCGGCGACGATGCCGCGCGCGCCGGCGTCGTCGCCCGGCAACAGCGAATCGATGCCGGTGCTGGAGAAGCCGCCCGTGGTTTCGTGGGCCGCGCTGTCGCCCGCCAGCGCCGACGCCGGCGTCAGGCCTGCGTCGCGAGCCGCGGCCACCTCACACCAGGCCCTGCTTGGTGGCCAGCACCGCAGCCTCGGCGCGGCTGGACACGTTGAGCTTCTTGTAGATGGACTTGATGTGATCGTTGACGGTAAACCACTTGATGCCCATCAGGTTGGCGATTTCCTTGATCGTGAAGCCCTTGCTCAGATAGGTGAGCACCTCGTTCTCGCGTGGCGTCAGCCGCTCGTGATCGGGTGTCTTCTCGATTGGCACCGGGCGGCTGGTCGCGAGGTCGGTCGGGCGACTGAAACCCGAGTCGGCCGCCTGCAACTCGCCGCGCTGGCTGTCGCGAAAGTGGTTGAGCAGCCGCCGCGCGATGGCCGGCGACAGCGGCGGCTGGCCGCGCACGATCTTCTGCAACTCCTCGACCAGCACCTCGAAGCGGTCTTCTTTCAACAGGTAGCCGTCGGCGCCACGCTGCAGCGCCGGGAACAGGTGGTCGTCGTCGGAGTACAGCGTGGTCACGATCTTGGTGGCGGGGTACTGCGACAACTCGGCCAGCAATTCCATGCCGTTGCCGTCCGGCAATTCGAGGTCCACCAGCACCAGCCGGAACGGGTCGACACCGTGCAGGCCCTGCGCGCCACCGGTGAGGTTGATCTGGCGGCGCGCGTTCTCGAGGTCGCCCGCCTCGGTGATGGTCAGCGAGTCGCTGAAACTCTCGCGCACCACGCGGCACAGGAAGCTGCGTGCCACCGGGTTGTCTTCGACGATGAGGACCTTGACTGCCATACCGCCTGAGCTCTTTCGTGCAGCGGGATCGTAGCGCAGTTGAGCCCGCGCAACGCACGGCGCGCGAAGGTCGCGCCACCGCTTCAAGCGGACACTAACCGATCCTTACGCGTTGACCATCACGATCTTGCCCATCGCCTCGCGCGAGGCCATGCGCGCGTAGGCCTCGTGCAGCTTGGCCATCGGCAGCACCTGGTCGATCACCGGCTTGACCAAACCCTGCGCATACCACTGCGCCAGCGCCTGCATCTGCTGGGCACCGGCCGCCGGCTCGCGGCGCACGAAGTCGCCCCAGAACACACCCAACACCGAAGCGCCCTTGAGCAGCATCAGGTTCAGCGGCAGTGCCGGAATGCCGCCTTGCGCGAAGCCCACCACCAGGTAGCGGCCACGCCAGGCGATCGAGCGGAAGCTCGGCTCGGCGAGGTCACCGCCCACCGGGTCGTAGATGACATCGGGCCCCAAGCCGCCCGTGTGCTGCTTGAGGGCCTCGCGCAGGTTGTCGCTGGTGTAGTTGATTGCCGCGTCGGCGCCGAGCTTCAGGCACAGCTCGCATTTGCGCTGGCTCGATACGCCGGCGATCACGCGCGCGCCGGCGGCCTTGGCGATCTGCAGCGCTGCCGTGCCCACGCCACCAGCAGCGCCGAGCACGAACACCGTCTCGCCGGCGCGCAACGCCGCGCGGTCGATCAGCGCATGGTACGAAGTCCCATATGTGAAGGCGAACGCCGCGCCATCCTCGAACGGAAAGCCTGGCGGCAGCGGCTGCACGCGAGACGCGTCGACCACCGCATGGGTGCCGAAGCCGCCGCTGCTGCCCAGCGCCAGCACGCGCGTGCCCGGCTGCAGGCCCTTGACCTCGGCGCCGGCGGCTTCGACCACACCCGCGTACTCCGAGCCCGGCACGAACGGCGGCTCGGGCTTGAACTGGTACTTGTTCTGCACGATCAGGATGTCGGGGAAGTTCAGGCTCGCGGCACGAATCGCCACGCGCACCTGCTTCGGGCCCGGCTCGGGCGTCGGCAATTCCTTCCATTGCAATGCGTCGACACCAGTCGGTTGTTCGCAAAGCCAGGCGTGCATCGTGGTTCTCCTCGGTGGGCGAGCATGATACGCAGGGCATCGTGGCACGGCGGCGCCAGCCCGTTGCCTACAATGCGCTCGAGCCATGCGCATCCTCATCGCCAACGACGACGGCTACCTGGCCCCAGGGTTGGGCGCTCTGGTGCAAGCCTGCCAGGGGCTCGGTGACATCGACGTCGTGGCGCCCGAGAGCAACGCCAGCGGCACCTCCAACGCACTGACGCTGAACCGGCCGCTCAACGTCTTCACCGCCAGCGGCGAGGCACAGCGGGGCTTTCGGGTCGTCAACGGCACGCCTTCAGACTGCGTGCACGTGGCGCTCACCGGTGTGCTCGAGCAGCGCCCCGACCTCGTGGTCTCGGGCATCAACAACGGCGCCAACATGGGCGACGACACGCTGTACTCGGGCACGGTGGCGGCAGCGATGGAAGGCTACCTGTTCGGCATCCCGGCGATCGCGTTTTCGCAGGTCGACAAGGGCTGGCAACATCTCGACGCTGCGGCGCGCACCGCGCGTGAGGTGATCGAGCGCGTGTTGCCGACGCTGCATCAGCGCAGCAGCGGGCCGTGGTTGCTCAACGTCAACATTCCCAATCGGGCCGATGCGCCGCTGCTGCCGCGCGTGGTCACGCGCCTGGGCCGCCGCCATGCCAGCGAGCCGGTGATCCGGCAGATCAATCCGCGCGGCGAGACGATCTACTGGATCGGCCCGGCCGGCAGCGCGCGCGAAGCCGGCGAGGGCACCGACTTTCACGCTGCGAGCCAGGGCCAGGTGTCGATCACGCCGCTCCAGGTGGACCTCACCGACCACGCGGCGCTGCCCGATTGGCGGCGCCTGCTGGTGACGGCGCCGTGAGCGCCGCCCGGCCGCACCAAAGGCGTTCATTCCCCCGCGGGGGGACCGCCCGCAGGGCCAAGGGGGTCCGATGAGCGAGCGGCGCCGCGGCCCCGCGTTTCCGCTGCCGCTGGCCAAGCTGTCGAGTGCGACAACGCCTCGCGCGAGCGACACGTTGCGTCCCCAGCGTCCGCTGCGCGATGCGGCGCAGGACGCTCGAGCGCGCGCCACACCCAGCGGCGTCGGGCTCGACTCGGCGCAGGTGCGCGCGAGCATGGCGCGGCGCCTGCATGCCCAGGGCATTCGCCACGAGGGGGTGCTCAATGCGCTGCGCAGCGTGCCGCGGCACGTCTTCATCGACACTGCGCTGGCCGCGCAGGCCTACGAAGACACCAGTCTGCCGATCGGCCACGGCCAGACGATCTCCAAGCCGTCGGTGGTGGCGCGCATGCTCTCGCTGCTGCTGGCCGGTGCGGCCGCGCGCGCGCGCGGCGGTCTGGGCAAGGTGCTCGAGATCGGCACCGGATGCGGCTACCAGTGCGCACTGCTGGCGCAGCTGGCCGATTCGGTGGTGTCGGTCGAGCGGGTCCGGGATCTGTTCGACAAGGCGCGCACGCACCTGGCTCCCTTGCGGCTGGACCGCGTGCGTCTGGTGCATGGCGACGGCCTGCGCGGCCACGCACCCAACGCGCCGTATCACAGCATCATCGCTGCCGCCGTCGGCGACGAGCCCGCGCCGCCGTGGCTCGAGCAATTGGCGATCGGCGGCCGCTTGATCGCGCCGGTGCGGGTCGGCCAATCGCAGGTCCTGGCCGTTGTCGACAGGGAACTGAGCGGCTACAAACGACTCGATCTCGAGCCCGTCCACTTCGTGCCTCTAAAATCCGGCGTCGACTGATCTCTGTCCAAGGGCACACGACTTGATGCCAAGCCACCATGCACGAGCCGTGCAGCCCCAGCGCGGCGCTGGCGCGGCCGCGTGCCTGCAGCGGTTGCGCACGGGGGTGAAGTGGGGATTCGTGCTGGCCAGCGTGCTGGTGGCAGCGGGCTGCGCCACCTCACGGGCGCCGGCTCCGGTGGAAGACCGCACCTCGGCCAACCGGCCGGTGGCGCCGGCCGCGCCCGCCACGGCCGCGAGCGGCGCCTCGATGGCACCGGGCGCGACGCCCGCGGCGCCGGGCGCCGTCGATGCGGCGGCCAAGCCGGGCGCCGAGAGTGCCGGCAAGCCGGGCTACTACACGATCAAACCAGGCGACACGCTGATCCGGGTCGGCCTGGAGACGGGCCAGAACGCGCGCGACATCGCACGCTGGAACAACATCGAGAACCCCAACTCGCTCGAGGTGGGCCAGGTGATCCGCGTGGCGCCGCCAGGCGTCGACCCCGCCGCCACCGCCGCGCGTGGCGTCAACAGCACGCGCGTGGAGGCACGTCCGCTCGACGCCAAGCCGGCGCCCGCCGCCTCGGCCGCAGGCACGACACCCGCCGCAACGGGCGCCGCGCCGGCACCGGCGCTGCCGTCAGCGCCGGCCGTTACGACACTGCCGCCGGTGGCCGCCGCGACCCCGCCTCCGAACAACACCGCCCCCGCGCGCGACCCTGACGACGAAGTGAGTTGGACGTGGCCGGCCGCCGGCCCGGTGATCGCTGGCTTCGACGAAGCCAAGACCAAAGGCCTGGTCATCGGCGGCAAGGCGGGCGATCCGGTGCTGGCGGCGGCCGATGGCCGCGTGGTGTATGCGGGCTCGGGCTTGCGCGGCTACGGCAACCTGGTGATCGTCAAGCACAACAACACCTACCTCACCGCTTATGCGCACAACCAGGCGTTGCTGGTGAAGGAAGACCAGGTGGTGCGGCGCGGCCAGAAGATCGCCGAGATGGGCTCGAGCGACGCCGAGCGCGTGCAACTGCACTTCGAGATCCGCCGCCAGGGCCGGCCCATCGACCCGGCGCGGCTGCTGCCGCCGCGTTGACACGGCAGCGCCAGTGCATGCGCTCACGCGGCGCTCTCAGGCCGGCTGCGGCAGCGCGTTCTGAACGACCACTCCACAGGTGCGCTTGATGGCAAGTTGGCCGGTGCTCGTGTTCGACATCGAGACCATTCCCGATGCAGCGGGCTTGCGCGCATTGCGCAGCGCCGATGCGGCCACGAGCGACGAGCAGGTGGTGGCGCAGGAGTTGGCGCAGCGCGCGGCCGACGGTCGCAGCGACTTCCTGCCGCACCACCTGCAACGCGTGGTGACGATCTCGTGCGTGTACCGCGGTGCCGAGGGCTTGCGCGTGCACTCGTTCGTCGATCGTTCGGGGCGCGACGGCCCGTCGGACGAAGGGCGCATCGTGCAGCAGTTCTTCTCCAGCATCGACAAGCGCGTGCCGCAGCTGGTGAGCTGGAACGGCGGCGGCTTCGACCTGCCGGTGCTGCACTACCGCGGCCTGATGCACGGCGTGGTGGCCAGCAAGTACTGGGACTTCGGCGAGGACGATCGCGAGTTCAAGTGGAACAACTACATCTCGCGCTACCACCATCGCCACCTCGACTTGATGGACCTGCTGGCGCTGTACCAGCCGCGCGCCAATGCGCCGCTCGACGCGATGGCCAAGTTGTGCGGGCTGCCCGGCAAGCTGGGCATGGACGGCTCTGCCGTGCACGCCGCGTGGCTGCAGGGGCGCATCGAAGACATCCGCCGCTACTGCGAGACCGACGTGATGAACACCTACCTGCTGTATTGCCGCTACCAATTGATGCGCGGCGGCCTCACGAACGAGGAGCACGCTCAGGAGGTGGCGATGGTGCGCGCGACTCTGGCGAGCAACGATGAGCCGCACTGGGCCGAGTATCTGGCGGCCTGGCCGTGACGAGAGAGTGCTGGCGCGGGTCTGATCGCATCGAGGCGCGGCGGCTCAGCGTTTCCCAGGGGGCTCGCTCGCAGAGCCGGGCGCTAGCATGCAACGCGAACCGTGCACCACAGCGCCATGCCCAACCTCTGGAACATCGATCGTCTGTCGCCCGGTCCCGACCGCGTGGTGGCGGGCGACACGCTGCCCGCGATGTTCTGGCACGCGGTGGCCGCGCGTGGCGAGCGCACCTGGCTGCGCCAGAAGGAGCTGGGCCTGTGGCGCAGCTGGAGCTGGAATGACACAGCCAGCGCGGTGCGCGAGATCGCTCACGGCCTGATGGCGCTCGGATTCGAGCGCGGGCACACGGCGTCGATCCTGTCCAACACCGTGGTCGAGTGGGTGCTGGCCGATCTGGCGGTGCTGTCGTGCGGTGGCGTGTCCAGCGGCATCTACCCCACCGACTCGGCGGCCCAGGTGCACTACCTGTGCGACGACTCGCGCACCACGGTGCTGTTCGTCGAAGACGACGAGCAACTCGACAAGGCGCTGCAGGCGAGCGCGCAACTGCCGCTGCTGCGCCGCATCGTGGTGTTCGACATGGAGGGGCTGGCCGGCTTCGAGCATCCGCTGGTGGTCAGCCTCGACGCGTTGCGCGCAGCGGGCCGCGACCATTTGGCGCAGCATCCACGTTTGCTCGACGAGCGGGTGGCCGCGGTGCAGCCCGAGGATCTCGCGATCCTGGTCTACACCTCGGGCACCACCGGCAAGCCCAAGGGCGCGATGCACCTGCACGGTGGGCTGACGTTCTGGCTGCGCCAGGTCAACCAGATCGTGGGTCAGGACGAATCGGACGAGCGCATGTGCTTCCTGCCGCTGTGCCACGTGGCCGAACGCACCGGCGGCGAGTACTTCGGGATGTACACCGGCGCCAAGCTCAACTTCGTCGAGAACCCAGACACGGTGCCGGAAAACGTGCGCGAGATTTCGCCCACCGTGTTCACGGCGGTGCCGCGCGTGTGGGAGAAGTTCTACTCCACGGTGACCATCGCGGTGCGCGAGGCGTCACCGCTGCAGCAGCTGGCCTATCGCTGGGCGCTGCAGGTCGGCCACCAGGTGGCCGAGTGCGTCGTGCAGGGGCAGCCGGTGCCCGCGTGGCAGAAGGCCAAGTTCATGCTCGGGCGCTGGCTGGCGCTGGACAACGTGCGCAAGCTGGTGGGCATTCATCGCGCGCGCTTCCTGCTCACCGGCGCCGCGCCGATCTCCCCCGATCTGATCCGCTGGTACCTGGCGCTGGGCGTGCCGATGTTCGAGGTCTGGGGCATGACCGAGACGAGCGGCCTGTCGACCTCGATGCAGGGCTATCGCATCAAACCGGGGTCGATCGGCAAGGCGGCACCGTTCAACGAGGTGCGCATCGATGCCGGCACCGGCGAGATCCTGGTGCGCGGCCGAAACGTGTTCGCAGGCTACCTCAACCAGCCACACAAGACCGCAGAGGCGATCGACGCCGAGGGCTGGCTGCACACCGGTGACGTGGGCACGATCGACGACGAAGGCTACCTGCGCATCACCGACCGCATGAAGGACATCATCATCACCGCCGGTGGCAAGAACGTGACGCCCAGCGAGTGGGAGAACGAACTGAAGTTCAGCCCCTACGTCACCGACGCGGTGGTGATCGGCGACAAGCGCCCGTATCTCACCGCGCTGGTGATGATCGATCTGGAGAACGTCGAGCGCTATGCGCAGGAGCGCGACATTCCGTTCTCCAACTATGCGAGCCTCACGCGCTCGGCCGAGGTGCGCGCGCTGATCGACGGCGAGATCGACAAGGTCAACAAGAAGTTCGCCCGCGTCGAGCAGATCAAGCGCTTTCACCTGCTCGAGACGCAGCTGACGGCCGAAGACGAAGAGCTGACGCCGACGATGAAGCTCAAGCGCAAGCTGGTGCACGCCAAGTACGCGCCGCAGATCGAAGCCATGTATCAATGACAACCCTGGAGACCGCATGAAATCCCTCGCCGCCGCACTGGCCGCCACCGCGCTGGCCGCAGCCCCCGCTTTCGCGCAGCAGCAAGGCGTGACAAAGGACGAGATCGTGATCGGCACGATCCAGGATCTTTCCGGCCCGATCGCGGCATTCGGCAAGCAGACGCGTGGCGGCATGGTGCTGCGCGTCGATGAGATCAACGAGCAGGGCGGCATCAACGGCCGCAAGATCAAGCTGCTGGTCGAGGACGCGGCCTACGATCCCAAGCGCGCGGTGCTGGCGGCGCAGAAGCTCGTCAACCAGGACAAGATCTTCATGATGCTGGCGCACATCGGCACGGCGCCGAACCTGGCGGCGATGCCGGTGCAGTTCGAAAAGAACGTCATCAACTTCATGCCGGTGACGGCGGCGCGCGAGATGTACGAGCCGTTCAACCGCCTGAAGTATTCGTTCGCGGTGCCGTACTACGACCAGGTGCGCGTGATGCTGCCGCGGCTGGTGAAGGAAAAGAGCGCCAAGAAGGTGTGCACGATCTATCAGGACGACGAATTCGGCCTCGAGGTGATGCGCGGCGCCGAAGCCGGCTTGAAGGCCATCAACATGGAGCTGACCGAGAAGACCACCTACAAGCGCGGCGCCACCGATTTCTCGTCGCAGGTGGCGCGCATGAAGGCCGCCAACTGCGACCTGGTGGTGCTGGGCACCATCATCCGCGAGACCATCGGCACCATCGGCGAGTCGCGCAAGACCGGGTTCAACCCCACGTTCCTGGGCTCCAGCGCCGCCTACACCGACTTGATCCACAAGCTCGGCGGCCCGGCGATGAATGGCTTGTACGCGAGCATGGGCACGCAGCACCCGTACCTCGACGAGGCGTCGCAGCCGATCCGCTTCTGGGCCAACAAGTACAAGACCAAGTTCAACGAAGACCCCACCGTGTTCTCGGCCTACGGCTACGTGATCGTCGACGCCTTCGCGCGCGCAGCCACCAAGGCCGGCGCGAACCTGACCACCGACAGCTTCATCAAGGCGATGGACACGATGGTGATTCCGATGGACATGTTCGGCAGCGCCGAGGCCACCTACGGCCCGAAGAAGCACCTGGGCAGCGACGCCTCGCGGCTGTCGCAGATCCAGGACGGCAAGTGGAAGGTGATTTCGGACTACGCCACACCCTGATCACCGGCGCGCCGGCCAAAGCGGGCTGCCATCGTGCAGCCCGTTTGCTTTCGGGCCATCGGCAGGCACGCTGTCGATAATGACCGCATGCAAGGCGACGCGTTGTGGCTGGAGGTGGAATCGCTCGACCTCGAAGGGCAGGGTGTCGCGCACCGGCCCGATGGCAAGGTGGTGTTCATCGAAGGCGCGTTGCCTGGCGAACGCGTGCAGGTGTCGGTGTCGCGCCGCAAGAACCAGTGGGAGCAGGGCACGCTGTCGGCGTTGCAGCGAGAGAGTTCGCAGCGCGTGACGCCGCGGTGCCCGCACTTTGGTCTGCATGCGCAGGCCTGCGGCGGCTGCAAGATGCAGCATTTGCAGCCGGCGGCGCAGGTGGCCGTGAAGCAGCGCGTGCTCGAAGACAACCTGCGCCACTTGGCCAAGGTGGTGCCCGAGCGCGTGCTGCGGCCGATCCAGGGCCCGGCCTGGGGCTATCGCCTGCGGGCGCGCCTGTCGGTGCGCTACGTCGGGAAAAAGGGCGTGGTGCTGGTGGGTTTTCACGAGCGCAAGTCGCGCTACGTGGCCGACATGACGCAGTGCCCGGTGCTGCCGGCCAAGGTGAGCGCGCTGCTGCCGCCTCTGCGCGAACTGATTGGCTCGATGGCGGCGCGCGATCGCCTGCCGCAGATCGAGCTCGCGATGGGCGACGAGGTGTGCGCGCTGGTGCTGCGCCATCTCGATGCGCTCAGTGAGCCCGATCGCGAACGCCTGCGGCATTTTGGTACTGCACATGGCGTGCAATGGTGGCTGCAGCCAGGCGGACCCGACAGCGCGGCACTGCTCGACGCGGGCGGCGAGAGCTTGTGCTATCGGCTGCCCGAGTTCGCATTGACGATGCCATTTCGGCCGACCGACTTCACGCAGGTCAATCTCGCGATCAACCGCGTGCTGGTGTCGCAGGCCGTGCGGCACCTCTGTCCGGCACCCGACGAGCAGGTGATCGATTGGTTCTGCGGCCTGGGCAACTTCACGCTGGCGCTGGCGCGGCGTGCCGGGGCGGTGCTGGGCATCGAAGGCAACGATGGCCTCGTGCAGCGGGCGCGCGACAACGCCG
>JBIODO010000032.1:0-18145 GCA_044445225.1 Burkholderiales bacterium | reverse complement strand
TGCCGGGGGCCCGAAGCCGACGCTGTTCTTCGGCGCGCCCACCGGCTACGCCGGCATGCTGGTCTCCCCTGCGCTGCCCAAGCGTAGCGAGGTGGCGCTGCGCCTGTGCTCGTCGGCCGGCGAGGCCTTGCCGCGCGAACTTGGTGAGCGCTTCAGCGCGCACTTCGGTTGCGAGCTGATCGACGGCATCGGCTCCACCGAGATGCTGCATATTTTCTTGTCCAATCGTCCGGGCGACGTGCACTACGGCAGCACCGGCAAACCGGTGCCCGGCTACACCATCGAGCTGCGCGGCGACGACGGCCGCCCGGTGCCCGACGGCGAAGTGGGCGACCTCTACATTGGCGGCCCGAGCGCGGCGCTGATGTACTGGGCCAACCGCGACAAGTCGCGCGACACATTCCAGGGCGCGTGGACCAAGAGCGGCGACAAGTACGTGCGCAATGCCAACGGCACCTACACCTATTCGGGCCGCAGCGACGACATGCTCAAGGTCAGCGGCCAGTACGTGTCGCCGTTCGAGGTCGAAGCCACGCTGGTGCAGCATGCCGCGGTGCTGGAGGCGGCGGTGATCGGCGTGCCCGATGCCGAAGGGCTCACGCGGGCCAAGGCCTTCGTCGTGCTCAAGCCCGGCCACAGCGCGGCGCCCGCGCTCGAGGACGAACTCAAGGCCTTCGTCAAAACGCGGCTGGCGCCATTCAAATATCCGCGCCAGATCGAGTTCCTCGCCGAGCTGCCGAAGACCTCCACCGGCAAGATCCAGCGCTTTCGCCTGCGCGAGCGCGAGGCGGCCAAGCCGCACTGAGCTGAGCCGATGGCGCATCCGGTGCAATTCGTCGAACTGCCATGGTCGGGGCGGCGCGTGCGCATCGAGGTGCAGCGCATCGAGCCGGCGTCGCTGAGTGAGGACGCAGCGACGCTGGTGTTCCTGCACGAAGGCCTCGGCTCGGTGGCGATGTGGCGCAATTTTCCGCGGCGGCTTTGCGAGGCCGCCGGCATGCGCGGCATCGTGTATTCACGCCCGGGTTATGGCCGCTCGACACCGCGCGACTCCCACGAACGCTGGGGCCTGGACTTCATGCACCGCCAGGCGCACGAACTGTTGCCTGCATTGCTCGAGGCGTTGCAGGTGGATCGTGAAGCGCAACCGCCATGGTTGCTCGGCCACAGCGACGGGGGCTCGATCGCGCTGCTGCATGCCGCGCGCTTCACCCGACAGGTGTCGGGCGTGGTGGTGATGGCACCGCACGTGTTTGTCGAAGACGTCTCGATCGCCAGCATCCAGCAAGCGCGCCACCACTACGAGCGCACCGACCTGCGGCAGCGCCTGGCGCGTTACCACGATGACCCCGACTCCGCGTTCTGGGGCTGGAACGACATCTGGCTGCACCCGCCGTTCGCCCACTGGAACATCGAGGCCGAGATCGCCACGATCACCTGCCCACTGCTGGCGCTGCAGGGCCTGGACGACGAATACGGCACACTGCAGCAGATCCATGCGATCGCACGGCAGGTGCCGCAGGCCGTGCTGGTGGAGCTGTCGCAGTGCAAACACTCGCCCCACCGCGATCAGCCCGAGCGCGTGATCGACGAGGTCACGCGTTTCGTCGACGCGCACGCCGCAGCGAAAAGAAACCAACCCGCAGACCAACCGGCAGCCTGACTGCCGACTCAAGGAGACACACATGACCCTCAAGAACACGTTGCGCGTCGCCGCGCTGGCAGCCGCCGCCGCGGTGGCGTTGCTGAGCGCGAGCGCCGGCGCCCAGGCACCCAAGCTCAAGGTCGGGCTGATGCTGCCTTACACCGGCACCTTTGCCGCGTTGGGCGTGGCGATCGAAAACGGCTTTCGCCTGCAAGTGGCCGAGCAAGGCGGCAAGCTTGCCGGCCGCGAGATCGAGTTCGTCAAAGTCGACGACGAGTCCGATCCGGCCAAGGCCACCGACAATGTCAACAAGCTGATCAAGCGCGACAACGTCGACGTCATCGTCGGCACCGTGCACTCGGGTGTCGCGATGGCGATGGCCAAGGCCGCCAAGGACAACGGCACGATGCTGATCGTGCCCAACGCCGGCGCCGATGCAGTCACCGGACCGATGTGCGCCAACCACATCTTCCGCAGCTCGTTCTCCAACTGGCAGCCGGGCTATGCAATGGGCGAAGTGGTGGCCAAGAAGGGCCACAAGCGTGTGGTGACCATCACCTGGAAGTACGCCGCCGGCGACGAGTCGGTCAAGGGTTTTCGCGAGGGGTTTGAAAAGGGCGGCGGCCAGATCGTCAAGGAGCTGAGCCTGCCGTTCCCCAATGTCGAGTTCCAGGCGCTGCTGACCGAGATCGCGTCGATCAAGCCCGACGCGGTGTACACCTTCTTCGCTGGTGGCGGCGCGGTGAAGTTCGTCAAGGACTACGCCGCTGCGGGCCTGAAGAAGACGATCCCGTTGTACGGCGCGGGCTTCCTCACCGACGGCACGCTCGAGGCGCAGGGTGCCGACGCCGACGGCCTGCTGACCACGCTGCACTATGGCGACAGCCTCGACACGCCACGCGACAAGGCGTTTCGCCTCGAGTACGTCAAGGCCTACAAGCTGCAGCCCGACGTCTACGCCGTGCAGGGCTACGACGCCGCGCAGATGCTGGCCATCGGCTTGAAGGCGGTCAACGGCGACATCAGCAAGAAGGCCGAGTTCGCAGCCGCCGTGGAGAAGGCAAAGATCGACAGCCCGCGCGGCACGTTCAGCCTCGGCAAGAGCCACAACCCGGTGCAGGACATCTATCTGCGCCAGGTGGTGGGCAAGGAGAACAAGGTGATCGGCGTGGCCAGCAAGTCGCTCGCCGACCCGGGCCGCGGCTGCAAGATGTGAGCTGAGCCGCTGTTGCACGAAGCTCTTGCACCCGCTGCATGACGCTGGCCACTTTCGGGGTGCAGTGCCTCAACAGCCTGCAGTACGGGCTGTTGTTGTTCCTTGTTGCATCGGGGCTGACGCTGATCTTCGGGATCATGGGCGTCATCAATCTGGCGCACGGCAGCTTCTACATGATCGGCGCTTACATGGCGTACGCGCTGGCGCCGTGGGTCGCCAGCACGCTGGGCGGCGGCTTCTTCGTCACGCTGTTGATCGGCCTGGTGCTCGCGGTGGCGCTTGGCTACGTGCTCGAATGGGCGTTCTTCAGCTTCCTGTACGAGCGCGAGCACCTGCAGCAGGTGTTGATGACCTATGGCCTGATCCTGGTCTTCGAGGAGCTGCGCAGCATCATCGTCGGCGACGACGTGCACGGCGTGCAGCCGCCGGATTGGCTCGCGGGCTCGATCCCGCTCGGCGAGTTGATGACCTACCCCGTCTACCGCCTGTTCATGTCGGCGGTGTGCCTGGCCTTGGCGGGCGGCATGTGGTTCGTGCTCGCGCGCACGCGGCTGGGCATGACGATCCGCGCCGGCTCGACCAATCGCGAGATGGTGCAGTCGCTGGGCATCGACATCCAGTTCCTGTACCGGCTGGTGTTCGCAGCCGGCGTGGCGCTGGCGGTATTCGCCGGCATGGTGGCGGCACCCGCGTCGTCGGTGTACCCCGGCATGGGCAACCAGGTGCTGATCATCTGCTTCGTGGTGGTGGTGATCGGCGGCATCGGCTCGATCCGCGGCGCGTTGTTGGCAGCGCTCCTGATCGGCTTCGTCGACACCTTCGGCAAGGTGCTGTTCCAGCAGGCCGCGGGGGTGCTGGTCTACGTGTTGATGGCGCTGATCCTGCTGTGGAAGCCCGACGGGCTCTTCAAGGCGGGGTCATGACCCACCCCCGAAGCGGCCATCGGGCCGCTTCCTCCTCCAGGGGACGACATCAGCGGACCGGCAAAACCGGATCCGCAGTGTCCGCTTGAACGGCGATGCAGCGCGCCAAAGTCTCTTCGGTGCTGGTCAGCGTACTGGCGCTCGCGCTATGGCCGCTGACCACCGGCGCGTTCGGGGTCGACTTCGTCACCAAGACGATGATCTATGCGATCGTCGCGCTGAGTCTGGAGTTGCTGGTGGGCACCACCGGACTGGTTTGCTTCGGTCAGGCGGCGTTCTTCGGGTTGGCGGGTTATGCCGCGGTGAAGCTGTCGCCCGAAGGTGCGCCAGCGTCCGTGCTGTGGCTGCTGCCGGCGTCGATGGCGGTGGCCGCCGCCTACGCGCTGTTCATGGGTGCGCTGTCGCTGCGCACCCGCGGTGTCTACTTCATCATGGTGACGCTGGCGTTCGCGCAGATGGCCTACTACCTGGTGCACGACACGCCGCTGGGCGGCGGCAGCGACGGCATCTACCTGTACGTGAAGCCGGTGCTGGCGGTCGGCAGCGTCACGCTGCTCGACCTCGACCGGCCGTTGACGATGTACTACGTGGTCCTGACGTGCCTGGCCGGCGTGTTCGCCGCGCTGGCGTTGATGGCCCGCTCGCGCTTCGGCCGCGCGCTGGCCGGCATCAAGGCCAACGAGCAGCGCATGCGCGCGACCGGTTATTCGACCTATCCGTACAAGCTGGCGGCGTTCGTCGCATCGGGGGCGATCGCCGGCATGGGCGGCTTCCTGTTCGCAGTCAAAGACGGCTTCGTGAACCCCGAGTTGCTGAGCTGGCACTTCTCGGGCGCCGTGCTGATCATGATCATCCTCGGCGGCCTCGGCCACCTGCGCGGCGCGGTGCTCGGTGCATTTGCGTTCGCGCTGCTGCAGGAATTCTTCAAGTCCGAGGCGATCTTCGGTGCCTTTGCCAAGCACTGGCTGCTCGGGCTGGGCTTGACCATCATCGTCAGCGTCGCGTGGCTGCCGCGCGGGCTGATCGGTATGGGTGACGTGTGGCACCGCACGCGGCGCGGCGCAGCGAGGCCGGCGTGAGCGAACCGGTGCTGCGAGCACGCGACCTCACCCGACGCTTCGGCGGCCTGGTGGCGGTGGACCGTGTGTCGCTCGAGTTGCACCGCGGCAGCGTGCATGCGGTGATCGGCACCAACGGCGCGGGCAAGTCGACGTTGATCAACGTGCTGGCCGGCGAGCTCGCCGCCAGCTCGGGCACGGTCGAGTTGCACGGGCACGACGTCACCCGCTGGCCGCAGCCCAAGCGCGCGCGCGCCGGCATCGGCCGCAGCTACCAGCGCACGACCCTGTTCATGCAGTTCAGCGTGCTCGAGAATTGCCGCCTTGCGGCGCAAGCGCGTTGCCAGAAGCCGTGGTCGCTGTGGAGCAGCGCCGCGGCGTGCCCCGTGGCCATGCCGGCTGCGCGCGAGGCCGCCGGCCGCGCCGGCCTTGCCGACGTGCTCGACACGCCCGCGTTCGCGCTGTCGCACGGCCAGCGCCGCCAGCTCGAGATCGCGATGTGCCTGGCCACCGGGCCCGAGGTGTTGCTGCTCGACGAGCCGCTGGCCGGCATGGGTGCCGAGGAAACCGACCGCATGCTCGCCCTGCTCGCGCAGTTGAAGTCCGGCCACGCCATCGCGCTGGTCGAACACGACATGGATGCGGTATTCCGCGTCGCCGACGTGATCACGGTGATGGTCAACGGCGCGGTGCTCGCCAGCGGCGCGCCGCAGACGGTGCGCGCCAACCCCAGCGTGCAGGCGGCCTACCTCGGCGAGGCCGAATGAGCACAGCGGCCGAACTTCTGATCGACGCGCGCGACCTGCACGCCTGGTACGGCTCGAGCCACGTGCTGCACGGCGTGTCGCTGCAGATCGCGCGCGGCCAGACGGTGGGGCTGCTCGGCCGCAACGGCATGGGCAAGACCACGCTGATCCGCACCGTGCTCGGCCACGTGCGGCAGCGGCAAGGCCGCATCTCGATCGGCGGACAAGATTTTTCGCGCGCGCGTCCGCACGAAGTGGCACGCGCCGGCGTCGGCTATGTGCCCGAAGGGCGCGGCATCTTTCCGAACCTCACGGTCACCGAACACCTGACGATGGCTGCACGCGCCGGCCGCCTGGGCCAACGCGACTGGACACTGCCGCGCGTGTTCGAGACGTTCCCTCGCCTGGCCGAGCGGCAGCGTCACCTCGGCGTACAGTTGTCGGGCGGCGAGCAGCAGATGCTGTCGATCGGGCGTGTGCTGATGACGCACCCCGAGCTCATCATCCTCGACGAAGCCACCGAGGGCCTGGCACCGCAAGTGGTGGCCGAGATCTGGCGCGTCATCGCTCGCATCCGCGCAACCGGCATCGCCACCCTGATCGTCGATCGCAACCACAGGAAAGTGGCCGCGCACGCCGATGCGCTGGTGGTGTTGCAAAAGGGCCAGGTGGTCGCGGCTGGAGCTGCCGAGCAGTTGCGCGACAGCGCCGAGCTGCACCGTTACCTCGGCGTGTAGTGCACCAGGAGAAGTCCCCATGCCGACGATATCTCTGTTCGACGATCCCGCCGCGCTGGCGCCGCCGCGCGCCGAGCGGATCGTGCGCGTCGATGGCGGCTTCGTGCTGCGCCACCCGGAGCCCTTGCAGCCGCACAGCCGCTGCATCGGCGACTGGCTCGAGCACTGGGCGCTCACCACGCCGCAGGCGCCATTTCTCGCCGAGCGCACTGCATCCGGAAGCTGGCGCCAGCTGAGCTACGCGCAGGCGCGCCAGCAGGTGGGCCGCATCGCGCAGGCCCTGCTCGACCTGTCGTTGCCGCAGGGGCAACCGGTGGTCGTGCTGTCGGACAACTCGGTGGACCACGCGCTGCTCGCGCTGGCCGCGATGCACATCGGCGTGCCGGTGTGCACGGTGTCGAGCGCGTATTGCCGGCTGACCAAGGACACCAGCAAGATCAAGGGCATCCTCGACACCCTGCAACCGGCATTGCTCTATGCGGCGCAGCCGGGCGTGTACGGCGCGGCCATCACCGCCTGGGGCGGCCGCTGCCCGGTGGTGTTCAGCGAGAGCGCCTCGCAACACGACGGCGCCCTCTCGTTCGAACGCTTGCTCGACGGCGACGAGTCGCCCGCGGTGATGCGCGCGTTCGTGGCGATCGAGCCGTCGACCACGGCCAAGCTGCTGCTGACCAGCGGCTCCACCGGCACGCCGAAAGTGGTGATCAACACGCACCGCATGCTCACCGCCAACCAGCAGCAGATGACGCAGGTGTGGCCATTTCTGCAACGGCACCCGCTGCACCTGCTCGACTGGCTGCCGTGGAGCCACACCTTCGGCGCCAACCACAACTTCAACATGGTGCTCGCGCACGGCGGCAGCCTGACCATCGACGAGGGCCGGCCGGCACCTGGCCTGATCGACAAGACGGTGCGCAACCTGCGCGAGGTGAAACCCAACTTCTATTTCAATGTACCGCGCGGCTTCGACATGCTGCTGCCCACCCTCGAACAGGACGAATCCTTCGCGCGCGACTTCTTCGAACGGCTCGAAGGCGTGTTCTACGCCGGTGCCGCGTTGCCGCAGAGCCTGTGGGAGCGGCTGGAAGGCGTGGCGCGCCGCGTGCGCGAGCGGCCGCTGTGGTTCACGTCGTCGTGGGGCGCCACCGAAACCGCACCGGCCCTCACCAGCGTGCACTGGCGCATTCAACGCGCGGGCTGCATCGGCGCGCCGCTGCCCGGCGTGGAGCTGAAGTTCGTACCGACCGCAGGAGCTTTGGATGGCGGCAAGCTCGAGATGCGCGTGCGCGGGCCCAACGTCTTCCCCGGCTACCGCAATGCGCCCGAGCTCACCGCGCAGGCGTTCGACGACGAGGGCTACTACCGCATCGGCGACGCCGGCCGACTGGTCGACGAGGCGCGGCCCGAGCTCGGCGTGATGTTCGACGGCCGCGTGGCCGAGGACTTCAAGCTGATGTCGGGCACCTGGGTATCGGTGGGCACGTTGCGGCTGCGCGCGATCAGCGCGCTGTCGCCGCTGGCCGCCGACGTGGTGGTCACCGGGCACGACCGCGAGCAGATCGGCCTGCTGGTGTTCGCGTCACCGCAGGCGGCGGCGATGTCTGCCGAGCAGAAGACGCAGCGCTTGCGCGACGCGCTGCTCGCGATGGGCGGCGGCGGCTCGTCGCAGACGCCCACGCGAGCGCTGTTGCTCAGCGAGCCACCGAACGCCGACGCCGGTGAGATCACCGACAAGGGCTATCTCAACCAGCGCCGGGTGCTCGAGCGACGCGCAGCCGACGTGCTGGCGCTGTACGCGCCGGTGGCCGACCCGCGCGTGGTGCGCGTCTAGCTGCTAGTTCAAGCTCGACGGCAGCACCCAGTGCACCGTGGTGCCCGAGCCGGCCACGGTGATGTCGCGTTGCACCTGCTTGTCGGCGAAATCGCCCAGCAAGGTGTACTGCCCCGCTGGCACGTCGAACAGCAGCCACGGCCCCGCATCGGGCACCTCGGCAATCAGTTGGCCACGTTGCATCAGTTGCAGCCGATCGGCCACGTAGTAGGCGCCGGCGCGACCGCTGATCTCGACTCGCAGCTTGTATAGCGGCGCGATCCGCTTCATGGCCGCTGCCTGGTCGAGGTCTGCCCCACCGTTGACGACCTTGACGCTGTTGTAGGTCTGCGGCGCCGGCACGGCCATCGGGTCTGGGGAGGCCGCGGGCCGGTCGTTGACTGCCGACGCGGGAAGCTCCACATCGTCGGCGGCAATGGCGCCGAAGGCGATCACTGACGCGCACAAGCCCAACGAGACCCACCGCTTGCTTCGCATGTTCACGGGCAACTCCTGTCCGGATGATGGAGATCACCTTAGACGCCCTGTTGCGAGCCGCCTATCGGCGTGCGCAGCGTGTTCATGTCGGACATGTCCTGCACGCGGCGCACGCGTGGCTGGCCGCCGGATCAGGCGTGCGGTGGCGCGCGACCGGGCGCGTAACGCAACACCCGATCGGCCAGCGTCGGCACGTCGAGCGGCTTGACCCAATAGTCGTCGAAGCCGGCCGTGCGAGCGCGTGCGATCTGATTCGGCATTGCATCGGCCGAGACTGCGACACACGGCAGCTTGGCCGTGCTCGCTTGCGCGCGCAAGCGACGCAGCACTTCAAGGCCGTCGATGCCCGGCAGGCTCATGTCGAGCAGCACCAGGTCGGGCTGCCATGACGCCAGCACCTCGAGCCCGTGCTCGCCGCTGTCGGCCAGACGCAGCTCGATCTCGCCCGGCCGCAGCGCCAATGCCTCGCGCATCAGCAACGCGTTGACCGGGTTGTCTTCGATGCACAGCACGCGCACGGCCGCGGCCGGAGCGCGCACGGGATCACCGGTGGCGATCATGGCCGTCGCCGCAATGGCCGCGTCATGGGCCACCAGCGGCAGCCGCAACACCGCCTCGGTACCGGACCCCGGTGTCGAGCGCAACTCCAGCGTGCCTTGCATCGCCTCGGCCAATTGGCGCGAGATCACCAGGCCCAGCCCGTGCCCGGGCACGCCGCCACCCTGTGCGCCCAGGCGGTTGAACGGTTCGAACAACTGATGCTGCCGTTCCGCGGCGATGCCCGGCCCGTCGTCGCGCACCACGATGCCCAGCAACGGGGGCGAACCCGCTGCGGGTTCCAGCAACAGCTCGACGCGACCGCCGGTGCGGTGGTATTTGATCGCGTTGCCCACCAGATTGATCAGCACCTGTCGCACGCGGGTGGCGTCGGCCATCACGCCCAGGCCGCTGCGCGTCCAGCGGCCGAGCACGACACCGGCGGCCTCGGCCTGGGGTTGCAACAGATCGATCACCGCTTCAACAGTGGCATCCAGCGGCAGGCTGGCCATGCGCAGCGGCACCGAACCCGCCTCCAGCGCAGCGAGATCGAGCAGATCGTCGATCATCGACAACAGGTGCGTGCCGGCCGAGCGCAGCTGGTGCACCGCATCGATGGCCCAGGGCGGCAGTTCGCCTGCGCGCAGCTGCAGCAGCTGCGCGAAGCCGAGCACCGCATTCATCGGTGTGCGCAGCTCATGGCTGGCGCGCGACAGCAACTCGCTCTTGGCGCGGCTGGTGCGCTCGGCCGCCTCCTTGTCGAGCAGCGCCTGCGCGCTGCGCTGGCGATCGGTGACGTCGAAATTGATGCCCACCAGGCGCCGTCCCTGCACGGTGTCGATGCGACTGCCCACCACCTGGAGGTGCCGCACCTGGCCATCGGGCCAGACGATGCGAAAGTGATGATCGATGTGGTCGAAGTGGCCGTCGATCACCGCCCGCGTGACTTGCCGCGTGTGCACGAAGTCGTCCGGATGGATGGTGTGCGCCCAGGTCGCCTCGTCGACCAGGCCGCTGCCGGGCGGCATGCCGTACAGCCGGTACATCTGCTCGTCCCAGCTGATGCGCTGGACTTCGAAGTGCCATTCCCAGACGCCGGCGCCGATGGCCTGCGTGGTCAGGCGCAGCCGGTCGCGCAGCTCGGCGATGGCCTGGCGCGCGGCATGCGCTTCGGTGGTGTCGTGCGTCAGCCCGGCGATGCCGACCACTCGCCCGTCGCGCCACTGCGGCCGGCCGATGGCATGCACGTGGCGCGCCTCGCCCTGCGGCGTGACCAGATCGAGCTCGACGTCGATGGTCCGCCCGCTGCCGACGGCGCCCTGGAACGCGGCCAGCCAGCGATCGCGCGACGCCGCGTCGTACAGGCGCACGAAGGCGCGCACGTCGGGCTCGACCACCGGCTTGAGCCCGTGGATCTCGAACGTCTCGTCGGACCAGTTCACCTTGCCCGCATCGACGTCGTACTCCCACGCACCGACACGCCCGAGCTGCCCGGTCTGGCGCATCAACTCGCCTTCGACGCGCTCGCGTTCGCGCGCGCGGCGCCGCAGCGTCACGTCCTGCAGCACCAGGGCGGCGGCCAGACGCGGATCGGGCACGACATCCTTCGAAAAGGCCTGCAGATCCACCCTCAGCCAGCGGCCGTTGCGCACCGGCAGCTCCAATGCCGACAGTGTCTTGCGGGCGGCCAGCGCATCGGTCACGCGGGTCCACTGGGCGCCTGCCACCGCCACATCGACCACGTCGAGCAGATTCGCGCCGGGGCGCGCCGGATCCAGCGCCGGCAGCGTCTGCAGGGCCGCGTCGTTGGCCCACACCACCGCGCCATCGCCCGACAGCACCACGATGCTCAGCCCCGAGCGCCGCAACACGCCGGCCAGCACGCTCTCGAGCCCCGCGATGGGAGAGAGGTCAGCGGGCGGCTTGGCCATGGTCCGTGCGAGGGCGCCGCGCCAGCCGACGCGCCCTCATCGGCTGCGGCGCAGCTTGAGCAGCCAGTCGTCCGGCGGCGCTTGCTCGTCGGGTACGCGCAGCAGGCACATCATGCGGATCGCCGACTCGCGCTGCTCGTAGTACCCCGCCAGCACCAGCGTCTGCGAAAAACCGAGCGAGCGATAGAAGTGCAGCGCAGCGTGGTTGCTGGCGCGCAGCTCCAGGTGCACCGACACCATGCCCGCCACGCGGGCGGAGTGCAGCAGCCACTGCAACAGCTGGCGCGCCACGCCCTGGCGCTGGTGCGACGGCCGCACCGCCAGCAGCATCAGATGCGCATGCTCGTCGTCGAACTGCATCACCCCGAAGCCCACCGTGCCATGGCGATCGCACGCCACCACGGCCGAGGTGTCGCGCCGCGTGATCATGCGGCGCACGCGATCGGCGCGGTAGCGCCAGCCCAGGCCCGACTCGATGAGATCGCGCGACATCTGTGCGATGGTGTCGGCATCGCGCACAGCGGCCAGGCGCAACGTCACGGCGTCGGTGTTCACGCGCGCATTCTGCCAAAAGCGGCGGCTGGCCATGCCCGGCAGCGTAGCGGCGTGCCGGCAAGGCCGGCTGCGACAATTGACACGCCCTGATTGATTGCATCGACGCCCCCGTGATGGAACACCCGTTCGACACCGCCTGTGCACTCGCACGCTGCGGCGACGGCCGCTTCAGCGGCACTGCCCCCGAGGCCTACTGGAACATGGCCGGCCCATTTGGCGGCACCACCGCCGCGGTGCTGCTGCGCGCCGCGCTGTTCGATCAACCCGACGGCGTGGAGCCGGTGGCGCTCACCGTCAACTACTGCGCGCCGCTGAGCAAGGGCACGTTCACGATCGACGCCCGCACCATGCGCAGCGGCAAATCGGTGCGCCACGTCTCGGTGCAGATGGAGCAGCACGGCGCCATCGTCGCCACCGCGAGCGTCGTGCTGGCGCTGCGGCGCGACACCTGGTCGCATCAGGTGGTCAGCATGCCCGAGGTGCCGCCGCCCGACGCGGTGGGGGCCATGCCCACCGACGGCCGGCTGGCCTGGCTGCAGCGCTACGAGTTCCGCTTCGTGCGTGGCGAGTGGCGCCCTCAGACCCAGACCTACGCCACGCTGCACAGCGCGCATTCCACGCTGTGGGTGGCCGACTCACCACGCCGCGCGCTCGACCACCTGTCACTGGCCGCGCTGTGCGACGTATTCTTTGTGCGCGCGTTCCACGTGCGCGGCACGCTGGTGCCGGCCGGCACCGTGACGATGACCGTGCACTTCCACGCCAGCGCAGCCGAGATCGCCGCGCAGGGCAGCGCGCCGGTGCTCGGCACCGCCGACGCGCACACCTTCACGCGCAATTTCGGCGATCAGATCGCGCAGATCTGGTCGAGCCAGGGCCGCCTGCTGGCCACCACCACGCAGATGACCTGGTTCAGGGAATAGAGGCGACTGCCCTCACAAAAAAGAGTGCCGCTCGATGGATCGCCTCGATGCCGGCTCGTGTCACTTTCTCGGGGTTGCGCCAGCGGCATACTCGATGCCCGCTGCGTCCGCGGTGATCGTGGTACCGGCGGCACCGGCGATGATGCGCGACAGGTCGGCCAGATCGCCGATGGCCGCGCGCTTGCCGGTGGCGCGCACGAAGCGGCACGCCGCATCGACCTTCGGGCCCATCGAGCCGGCGGCAAACGACATTTTGGCCAACGCCTCGGGCGTGGCGCGGCGGATGGCCTTCTGCGTCGGTTTGCCCCAGTCGACATACACCGCATCGGCATCGGTGAGCATCACCAGCAGATCGGCGCCGAGGTCGCGCGCCAGCAGCTCGGTGGCCAGATCCTTGTCGATCACGCACTCGATGCCCACCAGCTTGCGTTCGGCGCCGGTTTCGTACACCGCCGGGATGCCGCCGCCGCCGGCGGCAATGACGATCGTGTGCTTCTCGAGCAGCCACTTGATCGGCCGCAGCTCGAAGATGCGCTTGGGCTCGGGCGATGCGACGACGCGGCGCCATTTGTCGCCGTCCTGCTTGAACACCCACTGCTTCTCGGCCGCCAAGCGATCGGCCTCACCCTTGTCGTACACCGGACCGATGAATTTCGTCGGGTTGGCAAACGCCGGGTCCTTGGCGTCGACCTCGATCATCGTCAGCAGCGTGGCGAACGGGCGCTCGAACGGCATCAGGTTGCCGAGCTCCTGCTCGATCATGTAGCCGATCATCCCTTCGGTTTGCGCGCCGAGCACGTCCAGCGGATAGGTCTCCACCTTGGTGTAGGCCGCACCCTGCAGCGCCAGCAGGCCCACCTGCGGGCCGTTGCCGTGGCCGACCACGAGATCGTGCTCCTTGGCCACCGGCGCCAGCGATTGCGCGGCGATGCGCACGTTGCGGCGCTGGTTCTCGGCGGTCATCGCCTCGCCGCGCCGCAGCAGCGCGTTGCCGCCCAGGGCGGTGACGATCAACATCTCAATCTCCCAGCGTGGCGACGAGGATCGCCTTGATCGTGTGCAGCCGGTTCTCGGCCTGCTCGAACGCGACGTTGGCCTCGGACTCGAACACCTCGTTGGTGACTTCGAGCCCGTCGCTGATGCCGTAGTTTTCAGCGATGTCCTTGCCCATCTTGGTTTCGGTGTCGTGGAAGGCCGGCAGGCAGTGCATGAACTTGACCTGCGGGTTGCCGCTGGCTTTCATCAGCGCCTTGTTGACCTGGTACTTCATCAGCAGGCCGATGCGCTCCTTCCACACCTCCTTGGGCTCGCCCATCGACACCCAGACGTCGGTGTGGATGAAGTCGACGCCGGCCACCGCCTTGGCGGGGTCGTCGGTGATCGTCAGCTTGGCGCCGTACTGCTCTTCGAGGCCGCGCGCGATCTTCACGTACTCGTCGGCCGGCCACAGCTGCTTGGGCCCGCAGATGCGCACGTCCATGCCCATCATGCAGCCGACGATCATCAGCGAGTGGCCCATGTTGTTGCGGGTGTCGCCGAGGAAGGCGTACTTGATGTCGTGGATCGGCTTGTCGCTGTGCTCGCGCATCGTCATCACGTCGGCGATCATCTGCGTCGGGTGGTATTCGTCAGTCAGGCCGTTGAACACCGGCACACCGGCGTACTTGGCCAGCGTCTCGACCCCGCTCTGGCTGGCGCCACGGTACTCGATGGCGTCGAACATGCGGCCCAACACCCGCGCGGTGTCCTTGAACGACTCCTTGTGGCCGATCTGCGAGCCCGCCGGATCGAGATAGGTGACGTTGGCGCCCTGGTCGTGGCAGGCGACCTCGAACGCGCAGCGCGTGCGGGTGGAAGTCTTCTCGAAGATCAGGCAGACCTCCTTGTCCTGCAGGTGACGCTGCTCGGTGCGCGAGTACTTGGCGCGCTTCAAGTCGCGCGCCAGGTCGAGCAGATAGCGGAACTCGCGCTGCGTGTAGTCCTGCACCGTGAGCAGCGAGCGATTGCGAAGATTGAAAGCCATGACAACTCCTTGGAACTTCAGGTGAATGACTGCGCGGTTCAGAACGCCGGATCGCGCGAGATCGGGCAGGTCATGCAGTGGCCGCCACCGCGACCACGGCCGAGTTCGGCGCCGCGCACCGTGATGACCTCGACGCCGGCCTTGCGCAGCAGCGTGTTGGTGTAGGTGTTGCGGTCGTAGGCGACCACCACGCCGGGCTCGAGCGCCACCACGTTGTTGCCGTCGTCCCACTGCTCGCGCTGCGCCTGCCACGCATTGCCGCCGGTCTCGACGACACGCAATTCCTTCAGACCCAGCGCATCGCGCACAACGTCGAACAGGTGGCCCTTCTCGACGTGCACCTCGATGCCTCCCTTGCCGTCGGGGCGCACGCTGTAGCAGCGCACCTGATCCGCGACCTCTCGATACGCGGTGACGAGATCGCGGTCGCAGAAGCTGAACACCGTGTCCAGGTGCATCGCGGCGCGGCTCTTGGGCATCAGGCAGCCGATCACGCGCTCGGCGACCTTCAGCTCGAACAGCCGCGCGGCCACTTGAAACACCGCCTGGCGCGTGGTGCGCTCGCCCATGCCGATCAGCACCGTGCCCTTGCCGATCGGCATGACGTCGCCACCTTCCAGCGACGACGCGCCGAACGACGCGTCGGAGTCGCCCCACCAGATCTTGGTCTTGTCCTTGAAACGCGGGTGGAACTTGTAGACGGCACGCTGCAGCAGCGTCTCGGGCTTGCGCGCCGCCCAGTACATCGGGTTGACGGTGACGCCGCCGTAGATCCAGCAGCTCGGATCCCGCTGGAACAACGTGTTAGGCACCGGCGGCAGCAGGAACTCGGTGCCGCCGTAGGCCTCTTCGAGCATGGCGGCCCACTCGCTCTTGGGCACATCGAGCACCGCGATGCCGCCGATCAGGTGTTCGGCCAGCTTGGGTGCGGGCATCTCGTCCAGCCAGGCGCGCAACGGGGCCACGCCGAGCCCGACATCGTTGACGGTCAGGCGCCGCTCGAGCACCCAGGCACGCGCCGCTTTGTCCTGCAGCGTCTCGGCCAGCATCTCGTGCAGGTCGATCACCTCGGTGCCCTTGTCACGCATCTTGAGCACGAAGTCGTGGTGGTCGCGTTGCGCTTCGGGCACCCACAGCATGTCGTCGAACAAGAGATCGGCGGCATTGCCCGGGGTGAGGCGCTGATGAGCCAGCCCGGGGCGGCAGACCATCACCGTGTGGAGTTTTCCGACTTCGCTGTGAACACCCAGCTTTGACATGAGCCGCTCCGTGCAAGAGGTTGAAGGTTCGGCGTGGCCGTCAGTCGGGCAGCGCCACGGTCTGGAAGAATTCGAGCACGCCCGCTCCCGGTGCCCCGAAATGGCTGGTGTACAACGGTCCCAGTTCGTCGCTGCGGTACAGCCGGCTCAGCGCGCGGTCGACGACGAGACGGAACGCATCGTCGTCGCGGCGCAGCGCCAGCGCCACCATGTCGCGGCGGAACAGCCGGTCGAGTACCACCACATCCGACTTACCCGCTCTCGAAACGGCATCGAGCAGCACCAGGCGATCGCTGAAGAAGGCCTGCGCGCCGCCAGTAGACAGCGCCTGCAGGCCGCCCGCCGTGTCGGTGACTGTCACGATGTCGGCCACGATGCGGCGCTCCTTGAACGTGCGTACCAGCTCCTTTTCGAGTTGCAGGCCGCTGACCACCGCCACCGACGCGCGCTGCGCTGCCTGGTCGCTGGAGCCGCGCCAGATCGGACCGGTGGGTTCGCGGCCCGACAGCACGTCGAGCAGCCGAATCGGCGCATCGGCGCGCACCGCCACGCTGGTACCGCTCAACATGACCGGGATCGAGAAGTCGACCAGTGCGCGTCGCTCGAGCGTCGGCACGACGCCGCACGCCAGGTCGACCTTGCCCTGCTCGACGGCGCGCGCCGGGTCTTCACCCGACACCGCCACAAAGTCAGCGTCCAGCGCCGAGAGCTTCAACTCGCTCTTGACCGCCTCGACGACCTTGTTGCACAACGCGATCGCGAAGCCGGCCGGCTTGCCGCCGTCGCTGTAGGCGAACGGACGCAAGTTGGTGGCATAGCCGATCGTCAGCTTGCCGCTGTCCCTGGCCTTGTCGAGCGTGCCGGCGGCCGATGCGGGAAGCGCCGCACCGAGCCAAAGCAGCGGACCGATCAGCGCGGCACACAACCAGGAGCCGCGACGTTGAATGGATTGGTGTTGCATCGTCATTCCTTTCACGATCGGGCGCTGCGTCAGGCGCGCGCCGCCGCTGGCGCGGCCGTGAAGCGTGGCGCCAGGAAGCCGTAGACGAGATAACCCAGCGCCATCACCAGCATGCCGCCCATCACGGCGTCCTTGCCCGACGCCCACAGCGCGTAGATCGAGTACAGCAGCGCCACCACTGTGACGAAAGCGTTGATGCGCCACGTCCGCTGGTCGACCTTGGCGTCACGCATCATCACGAACAGTGCCGACAGCGCAATGATGTACGGCAGCACGTTGGTGACCACCGCGAGGTTGACAAGCGCCGAGAACTGCTTGTTCAGATCAGGCGAGATCGTCGACAGCGCCATCACCGACTGCACGACGCCCATGATCACCATGCCGGCGATCGGTGCGCCCATCGAATTGGCCTTGCCGAAGATGGCCGGGAACATCTTGGTGTCGGCCGCGTCCTTCGCGGTCGTGGCCAGCGTGAACTGCCAGCCGAGCAGCGAGCCGACGCAGGCCATCACCGCCAGCGCCATCACGATCGAGCCGATCGCCGGGTTGAACATCTTGGCGTAGGCCAGGCCGAACGGCCCGGTGGACTCGGCCAACTCGGCGTTGGGCACGATGCCCTGGATCACCGCGGTCGACAGGATGTAAACCGCCGCCGCGCCGAGCGTGCCGAACATGCAGGCCAGCGGCACGTCGCGCTTGGGGTTCTCCACTTGCGATGCGTTTTGCGACGCCGACTCCATGCCGAGGAAGGCCCACAGCGTGAGCGAGATGCTCGAGCCCATGCCTTCGCCCAGGCTGATCCCCTGGGGGTTCCAGGCCGCCGCGAAGACGTCGCTCTTGAACCAGATCCAGCCGATGACCGAGATCAACCCGACCGGCAGGATCACCCCCCACACGGTGACCGCGCCGATCTTGCCGGTGAGGCTGGGGCCGCCGAAGTTGGCCACCGTGGTGATCCACAGCAACGCGATCACGCCGATGCAGGTGGCCACCGGCGACGACGTCAGCACCGGGAAGAACGACGACAGGTAGCCGAGCGCGGAGCTCGCCACCGCCACGTTGGCGATCGCCAGCGACAGGAAGTACAGGAAGAAGACCTGGAAGTAGCCGTCCTTGCCGTAGGCATCTTCGGCATAGGCGGCCAGGCCGCCGGTGCGCTGGTTGAAGATGCCGGCCTGCGCGAAGCCGTAGGCGATGGCCAGCGAGCCCAGCGCGGTGACGATCCACGACAGCAGCGAGATCGCGCCGACCTTGGCCATGTTGGAGGGCAGCATGATGATGCCCGAGCCCATCATGTTCACCGTGACGATGAACGTCAGCTGC